>CAZHUR010000070.1:0-9379 GCA_964535395.1 uncultured Acidimicrobiales bacterium | reverse complement strand
TGCTGTGATCGTGAGCGTCATCTTCGCGTTCCGGTTCGGCGAACTCATCTGGGACTGGTTCAGCTGGTTCCTCGACTAAGACCGAGAGTCTTGGACTAGTTGAGGCACGCCCGGTCTGCATTGCGCTCGGTAGGCTTGGGCTCATGAGCGTGAGCGAAGAACAGGTCATTGAAGCACTGCGGCCAGTGGAGGATCCCGAACTGCACCGCAGCATCGTCGACCTCGGCATGGTCAAAGCTGTCGCTATTGCAGGTGATGCGGTCGACGTGCAGATTGCGCTCACCGTGCCCGGCTGTCCGCTCAAGGACGAGATCACCAATCGGGTAAACGGGGCCCTTGTCGAACTGGGCGTGAAGAGCCCATCGGTCGACTTCACCGTCATGACCGACGAAGAGCGGATGAAGGTCCGCGAGATGCTCCAGGGCAACCCGGCCGCCACTGCGGGCAACAACCCCGCCCACGGCCACGCCGAGGGCCGCGACATCCCCTTCGCCGACCCAGATTCGAAGACCCGGGTGCTGCTGATTGCCTCTGGCAAAGGCGGCGTCGGAAAGAGCTCGGTCACCACCAACCTCGCTATTGCTTTAGCCAAGCGCGGCAAGCGCGTCGGGTTGATCGATGCTGATGTGTGGGGATTCTCAATCCCTCGCATGCTCGGCATCGAACACCCACCCGTGGTCATCGACGACATGTTGGTTCCGCCAGAAACTCACGGCGTGAACGCAATCTCGATGGGGTTCTTCGCCGAAGAAGACCAGCCCGTCATTTGGCGTGGCCCGATGCTTCACAAAGCGCTCGAACAGTTCCTCACCGATGTCTACTGGAACGAACCCGACTACCTGCTCATCGACCTTCCACCGGGCACCGGAGACATCTCGCTCTCGCTCGCCCAGTTCCTGCCACGATCTGAGCTCTACGTCGTCACGACGCCGCAACCCGCCGCTCAGCGAGTTGCCCAGCGCGCTGCATTTATGGGCGAGAAGGTCAACCTCAAGATCCACGGCGTGATCGAGAACATGAGCCATTTCACAGGCGACGACGGCAAGCGTTACTACCTGTTCGGCGCTGGCGGCGGCAAGGAACTCGCCGACCGCCTCGATGTGCCGCTCGTTGGCCAAGTGCCCCTGATCCCAGAGCTTCGTGAGGGCTCCGATTCGGGTCGCCCGATCATGGCGATCGACGAAACGAACGAAGCAAGTCAGATATTTGCTGAAATGGCCGAAAAGATCGATGTAGAGATGGCGCCAAAGCAGCGATACACCAAGAAGCTCAACCTGTTGAACTAGGTGGCACACCTGCCACTATCGTCAGTCCTAACCAATGCAAAGAGGAAACCGTGGAAATTCGAATCGGAGTCACCTACACACCCAAAGAGATCGCTCTCGAACTCAAAGATGGTGCGTCGGCTGATGCCTTGAAGGCAGACGTCGATGCTGCACTCTCAGGATCGTCGACGCTTTGGCTGACCGACAAGAAGGGTCGCCAGGTCGGAGTTCCTGCCGACAAGATCGCATACGTCGAAATCGGTAGCGAGGATTCCAACCGTCCAATCGGTTTTGGCTGATCTCTAACACCATGACGCTCCTCGATCGTCGCCTGCTTATCGTTGGCGGAAAGGGAGGAACGGGTAAGTCTCTCGTCGCTGCATCGCTCGCCGAGCTTTCGGCGTTCCGTAACAAGCGCACACTGCTGGTCTCTGCCGATGGCAGCCCCGGTGCTGCGGGGATGTTCGGCGTTGTTCCCAAGCACCAAGCGACCGAGGTGCGCCGAAATCTCAGCGTGCTCCAAGTGGAGTCAGACGAGTCGCTTAGTGAGTTCGTGCGCTTGCAGTTAGGGCCCCTTGGCGCGGTTGCGGGCCCAGTGGGCAAAGCGTTCTCCTTTGTTGCCGAAGCCGCGCCGGGCGTGGCCGAACTCTTGCTGGTCGGCAAGTATTGCCATGAAGCTCGCAGCGGAGACTGGGATCTCGTCGTAGTCGATGCCGCGTCGAGCGGTCATCTGCTCGGTGAACTCGCCGCACCCGAGGGAGTTTCGCAGATCGCGTCGGTCGGTCGACTCAATCGCGAGACCGGCTGGATGATCAAGTTGCTGAGCGACCCAGAGATCACAGGCGTGCTCAACGTGACTCTCGCCGAAGAAGTGCCAGTGTCAGAGACGATCGAATTTGTTGGACGCCTCCATGAGGAGACGCCTGCCAAACTCGCTGCGGTGGTTATCAACCGCACGCGTCCGCAGCTCTACGCTCGCAGCCCTCGCAGCGAATTGGACGCTCTGATCGAGTCTCCACCAGCCCGGCTGTCGATCGGCGCGGCGGGCCTCCTCGACGGTATTGCCATAGGTCTTGACCGCGCTGACGTTGCTTCGGCGATCGACGCTCGTCTTCAGGCAACGCTCGACGATGATGTTCAAATTCTCCACATCCCCGAGTTCGGTGTGGTGTCAGACTTGGCCGAGACGGTGCGCGAGGCGTTGGCCGACGAGTTGTCGATATGAGCAAGACGGCTGAATTCGCGTTGCACTCATCGGCACTCGCCGAACTAATCGTCGAGCGCGATCTGGTGGTGGTCGCTGGCGGAGGCGGTGTTGGTAAGACCACGATCTCTGCCGCTCTGGCGCTCGCAGCCAGCCAGCATGTCGATGGCGATGTTCTCGTGCTGACAATCGACCCAGCGCGTCGACTCGCCTCTGCACTGGGGATTGACATCGATGGCAACGAGGCAGTGCAGGTCAACATCGATGGCGAGCCAAGCAATCTATATGCCGCAATGCTCGACCCAGGCCTTGCCTGGGATGCAATGGTCGCCGCTGAAGCAACACCAGAAGACGCGGAGCGCATCTTCAACAACCCGGTCTATCGAAAGATCGCCGACACCTTTGTTCACGGCAACGACTACGCCGCCCTCTCGTGGCTCGAAGATGCGATCAGTTCTGAGAAGTACTCGCTGATCATCGTCGACACACCGCCGTCGCAGAACGCACTCGACTTCTTTGATGCTCCCCAGAAGGTCGCCGACTTCTTTGGAAGCCCATTGCTGTCATGGCTAACGGGTAGTGAAGCTTCGTTCGTGGGAGCCGCAGCGACCAAAACCTTCGGCACTCTTGCCGACCGATTATTGGGTTCCCAATTCTTCAGCGACGTAGTCGAGTTTTTCCAACTCATGACAACGGTCGTGCCGGGCATGGTCGAGCGCACCAATGCCGTTTCCGAACAGTTCGCTGGAGATCGTGCAGCGTTCCTCGGCGTTGCGACACCCGCTGTAGATCTCGAGGCTCGTCTCGGGCTGCTCGCCAGCTCGCTTCTAGACCGCGGGCTCGAGTTTGATGCTCTGGTGATCAACGGAGTCGAACCGGATGTGTTTGCCTCAGCAAAGGTGCTCGATGTCGCACAGCGCGTC
This sequence comes from uncultured Acidimicrobiales bacterium, assembly GCA_964535395.1. Lineage (GTDB taxonomy): Bacteria > Actinomycetota > Acidimicrobiia > Acidimicrobiales > SHLQ01 > SHLQ01. The sequence continues at coordinate 5,987 of CAZHUR010000070.1, read as the reverse complement.
GCGACAAATACAAAGAGTCCTTTCTCCAAGAGCAAGACCAGCCTCCTCGAGCCTGGCGCCGAATACGTTCTCGAACGCTGCGAGGTAGCAGCGCTTCAACGATCGGTCCTCGACGACTTGCCGAGCGCCACCGTCGCAACGATTCCTCGGCTCGTTCATTCGCCCGCGAGCATCGACGCATTGCTCCAGCTGGGACTCGCCCTGTGGCGAGGTAGCTCTTCAACCGCTTAAGGTCGACAAATGTCCTCTCCGATCGAGATCGCCCGCAACAGCGCTGGCTACGACAAAGAACAAGTTGCGTACATGCAACGCCTCATTCGTTCGTGGGGCCTGCTCGCCGACCTCGCCCTTGGTGACGTCCTTCTCCTGGCGCCGACGGTCAAAGACCCAGATGTGTTCATCGTGATGGCAAACGTTCGTGCGTCGACCGCCCCGACCTTGTACACCCACGACCCAATCGGGGATCGACACCGTTCGAAGAAGCGCCCTTTGGTCGCCGAGGCATACCGCAGCGGAAAGCTTCAACGCGACGTGGTCGAGTTGGGTCCCCATTTCCCCGATGGCGACGCGGATATTGTGGCGACGCCACTCAAGTACGAAGGTGACACGATCGGAGTGGTTCTGCGTGAGCGAAGGATCACCGGACGCGATCTATTGAAGCTCGAGCAGACCTATCTGTCGCTCTCGGATCACCTTCTTCACATGATTGCTGAGGGGGCGTTCCCCTTCGAAGGGAAACAGGAGCGTCCACACGGTACACCGCGGGTCGGCGATGGCCTGCTGGTCGTCGACGCCGAGCGCCGCATCAACTTTCAGTCGCCGAACGCTATGTCGGCTCTGCACCGCCTGGGAATCCATCGCACTCCAACCGGCGCGCGCGTCGATGAGCTTGGGCTCGACGATTCGTTTGTGCGCACCGCGTTTGCGATGAAGACCGCCGTGATCCAAGAGGTCGAGCGGCGCGATGTCACCGTCGCAACGCGTTGTCTTCCGCTCCTTACCAACGGTGAAGTCGTCGGTGGCTTCATCTTGTTGCGTGACGTGTCGGAGATTAAGCGACGAGACCGACTGCTCGTCTCGAAGGATGCGACGATCCGCGAAATCCACCACCGCGTGAAGAACAACCTTCAGACGATCTCGTCGCTGCTTCGTTTGCAGGCTCGGCGCGTGCAGTCCGAAGAGGGCAAGTTCGCTCTGGCCGAGTCGGTCCGGAGAATTGCAGCGATCGCAATCGTCCACGAAACGCTCGCGAACGATTTCTCCGAGGATGCCTCTGGCGATGACGCACCATTTGAAGATGTTGCTCGTCCACTCATTCGTCTGATCGAAGAGGGGCTGCAGGACCGAGAAAACCCGATTCGCTTCATCCTTGAAGGCGAAGCAGGGCGCCTGCCACTGATTCGCTCGATGCCGCTTGCGGTGGTGCTCACCGAGCTTCTGCAAAATGTGGTCGACCACGCGTTCCCGGGAGAACTCGCCAAGGTGAAAGACCGCACGGTGACCATCGGATTTGAAAGCGACGACGACGAATTGCTCGTGACCGTTTCAGACAATGGCCAGGGCCCGCCCGAAGACTTCGATTTCGCCGAAGCTTCAGGGCTCGGGCTGACGCTCGTGCAGACCTTCGTCACCACCGAGTTAAACGGCACGATCACGATGGGAACCGGTAACGGCCCTGAAGGACGAGTCGGTGCCTACACCGAACTCCGTTTTCCCAAGACTTGGGAAGACCGAGTCGCCGGCCCCGAAATCGACTGATCTCCCATCTCTTTTTGATCACCTATCTCTTTTGGTGGGGCCAGGCCCCACCAAAAGAGATAGGGAGTACGGGTAGAACGTCCGTTGCAGACCGCCCAATGGGCTATGCCAGGAGTTGGTCGGTGGGTGCGAAGTTGTCGGTGAGGATCTCTACGTCGTCACCGATGTAGTCGTCGACTTCGCTCCCGGTGAAGAGCCTGCCGTCTTCGGGATCGACATCTAGTTCTGGGAGATCAACGTTGGAGGTAACGAAGATCTGATTCACCTGGAACGACGGTATGCCGTCGGCCGGCTCGATCACGGCCAGGTTCTGGAAGTGATCTGAGATAGTGAGCAATTGGGAGCGGGCGAAACGGCTTTCGTTCCCGTCGATCACGTTCATGATGTAGAGACCGTCGTCGGCCAGGAGACGTTCGAATTCGCCCATAACCTCGGTCGTCGTGAGATGCCACGGCACGGCGCTGCCGCCATAGGCGTCGCCGACGATCAGGTCGAACGAGTCGGTTTCTAGATCGGCGAGGTGAAGGCGTGCGTCGCCGGTTCGGATATCGAGGTCATCGGCGTCGGTGAGGCCTAGATCGGTACGGGCAATGTCGACGAGGGCATCATCTAGCTCGAGGACAACGTTGGTTGAACCAGGGCGGACTGCGTTGATGTAGCGGGGGAGTGAGAACCCTCCACCGCCGACGTGTAGCACCCGCAATGGCTCTCCTTCCGGTGTGGCTTCGACGGCGTCGGCAAAGAGACGCATGTAGCGAATGTCGAGGAAGGTCGGGTCGTCGAGGTCGACGTGCGCGTGGCGTAGGCCATCGAGCCACAGGCTGACGCCAGCTTCTCGGAAGGTTGGGTCCGCCGGGTCGTCGGCGAGGATACGCACGCAGTAGTAGTCGGTGGTTTGGTCACATGGGCCGCTGATCGTGACCGCTGCGAGCGCAGCGAACACCACGACTGCGATTTCGGTGAGGTCTGGCCGGCCACGCTTTCCAAGGATGAACACGGCAATGCCAGCGAGCACTAAGAGTGCACCGACAGCGACGATAATGGTGCGTACGGGAAGAAGAGCGATCAGGATAAAGCCGGTTCCGAACGTACCGGCGAGCGCTCCGATCGTGCCCGCCGCAGAGAGCTTTCCGACAACTGCGCCGGTTTCATCAACCGAGCCGAGTGAAAGCTTGGTAACCATTGGACCAATACCACTCAGAACAGCGGTTGGCAGCAGGAACGAAAAGGCGGTCAGCGTGACGATTGCGAGCGGCCCGCCGCCCAAGTTGGGCCCGAGCGCAGTCGCGATTGGAATCGAGAGCCAGGTCAGTGCTCCGCCAAAGAACAGCGATTGAGCAATCAGCTTGAGCGGGTCGTGTTTGTCGGCGAGCGAGCCTCCAACGGCAGCGCCCACGGCGATTCCGGCGAGGATCGTGCCGATGATGCCGGTAAATGTGTCGAGCGAAACCCCGATGTAGGGCGCGAGCAGCCGCCCGGCGATGATTTCGAGCACGAGGACGAGTCCCGAGGTTGCTGCGACGAGGAAGACCGCTGTGGAACCGTTCAGCGAAGGTTGGGCGGAATTCGACTGTTCACCAGCTGACGGGGGCGTTTCGGACACTGCACGAGTTTGCCTCAAATCCGCAGAAATCGCACGACGGTAGGCCACCATGGGTGCGACACGAGAAGAAATTTCTCAATCGCATGTAGCGGGTTTCGCCCGGTCAACCGTTAAGGGGTGATGGCGATGACACAAGAGGCGCGGAACGACCCGGCTGGTGGATCTGCATCCGCGTCCCCGGTCATCTCCGCCGCAGGTGTAACCAAGTCATGGGGAACCAACCAAGTCTTCTCCGATGTAACCGTCCAGGTGCCACCCGGCGTGACCGGGTTGCTCGGCTCGAACGGCTCGGGCAAGACAACCCTGCTCGGCATGTTGTTGGCGCTGCACCAACCCGACTCTGGAACACTTCAAGTGTTGGGTAAAAACCCTGCAACAGCGGGCTCTGAGCTCCGAACGAAGATTGGTTACGCACCTGAGCATCACAACCTTCCCGGCGACGTGCTGGCCCAAGATCTGGTTCGCCACATCGCTCTGGTGCACGGTCTCCCGAAGCGGGAGGCAACTACCCACGCCAGCGACGCCCTGTGGCTGGTTGGCCTTGGCGAAGAGCGTGCCCGGCCCGTTGGCACGATGTCTACCGGTCAGCGCCAGCGCGTAAAGCTCGCGCAGGCAATCGCCCACGGCCCTGACCTCGTTCTGCTCGACGAACCCACCGACGGGCTCGATCCGGTACAGCGCGACGACATGTTGGAACTGATTCGCAAGGTCGGAACAGACTTTGGCATTCACATCATGTTGTCGTCGCACCTGCTGGAGGAGGTTGAGCGCATTGCCGACAACGTGGTGATCCTCGCCGGAGGCACGGTTCGCGCAGCTGGCCCGCTCAGTAGCCTCCGCACCGGAACTGGCGGAATGACAGCGGTCCTCGATGGTGGCCACGAAGCGGTGATGGCCGACCTTTCACGCCGCGGGCTCAGTGTCGAGATGGAACGCAACAAGCTGAAATTGTCGGGGGCCTCCGACGATGTGCTCGCCGACGCACTGCGTGACGCAATTGCAGATTCGGGCGCATCACTGCGTCGCCTCGAGCCTGCACGACAATCGCTAGAAGACCTCTTCCTCGACGAGGTGTACCAGTGAGCACCCAGAACTCCGCAGAGATCTTCGACCGCGGTTATCGCGGATATAACGGCGAGCGAACCAGCGTGGTTGGTTCGATGCGTGCGGTATGGGTGGTGTCGATCCAACGGGCGCTCGGCCTTCGCCGCAAGTTCCGCTTTAAGGTCGTTCCCCTCATCACGATCGTGATTGCGTACGTGCCGGCACTCGTATTCTTGGGCATCTCGGTGATCTTTCCCGCGGAACTGGTTGGCGAGGGTCAGAGCTATTTCGGCTACTTCGGGCTGATCACCATCGTCATGATCTTGCTCAGCGCGTTCGTGGTCCCCGAGGTGATGGGCAGCGATCGAAAGTCGGGCATGTTCGGGTTGTACATGGCGTCGCCGCTGACGCGATGGCACTATCTGGCCGCCAAGGCGGGTTCGGTCGTTGCGGTGATGTCGTTGGTGACTCTGTTTCCTGTCGTTTTCTTGCTCATTGGTGACATTGTTCTCGGAGTCGGCCCCGATGGAATCGGCGAGACGATCGAGGTGATCTTCAAGATCGTTTTGAGCGGCTTCGCGCTCTCGATCTTTTTCGCGTTGTTCTCGATGGCGGCGTCGACGATCACAAATCGCCCGCTGTTTGCTTCGGCTGGCATCGTGATGGCGATCATCGCGAGCGAGATCTTTGCCAACATCGTGGTCGACTTGGCTGATGCCCCGGAGTGGATTCGTGCACTCGGACTCATTGGTATGTCGCTCGAAGTGCTCACCCGTATCTGGGAAGGCGACTCAGAAGCGTTCCCACTCGATGGGTTGAGCAACTTGGGCGCATACGGACTGTGGTTCGGAGCCTGCGCGATCTTCGCGGCGATCATCCTCATCGGCTATCGGCGTTTGGAGGTCACCAAGTGACCACTCCACCTCCGCCGCCTCCACCACCGCATGAGCCAGCGTCTTCTGCTGGCGGTCAGCCGCCAAGCCAGCCACATGCGAGCCCTCCTCCTCCGACGGGTCCACCGACGACGCAGAACGTTCCAGCGCCGCCACCCGCGCCAGAGGTGGCAAACGCTGTGCTTTCGGTGCGCAACATCTCGAAGTGGTTTGGCGATGTCGTTGCGGTGTCGGACGTGAGCTTCAGCCTCGGCCCTGGGGTCACGGCCTTGCTTGGACCGAACGGCGCCGGAAAATCGACCTCGCTGCGCATGATCGCCGGGCTAACAGCGCCGTCGCAGGGCAGCATCCGAGTGTTTGGCGAAGACCCTCGAAAGTCCGCGAGGGTCCGCGGGCTTATCGGCGTTGCCCCGCAACAAGAGTCGCTCTTTCAAGAACAAACTGCGCTCGACTTCGTTTCGCTCGCAGGCACGCTCAGCAACGTAGATAGCCCGGTAGAACGAGCGCGGATGCGGCTACAACAGGTCGAACTCGACCCCGCCGATACTCGGCCGATCGCCCAGTACTCAAAAGGGATGCGGCAACGCGTCAAGCTCGCACAGTCCTTGGTTCACGACCCGAAGCTGCTGTTGCTCGACGAACCGCTGACCGGCCTCTACCCAAGGCAAAGTCTGCACATGACCCAGTTC
>CAZHUR010000069.1:2685-9388 GCA_964535395.1 uncultured Acidimicrobiales bacterium | reverse complement strand
GTCGAAGCCAAGCCGCGATCGGCACGTACGAGAAAGTCGTTGGGTGTCAGATCGTTCGGGTCGTCTTACCTCGATCACGATCTGACACCCAACGACTTTCTCGTACGTGCCGATCGCGGCTTGGCTTCGACCGTGTCTTCTACGCGGCCAGCGGGAGCGGCGCCTGATGATCGAGGAAGGCCGTCAGCTCATCGGGTGAGACCGCCTTGGATATAAGCCAGCCCTGGATGTGTGAGATTTCTGCGTCGAGAAGCGGCTGCAGTTGACGCTCCTCTTCGACGCCTTCGCACACCACAGGTGCACCTTGAGCTCGTGCAATTGCACTCACCGCCGACAATACTTCAATCGACTTCTTGGCATCCTCACCCAGCATCTCGAGGCTCGAAATGAGCTCGCGATCGATCTTCAAAATGTCGAACGGAGTGTGAATCAGCTGGGCCAGGTTCGAATATCCAGATCCAAAGTCATCGATCGCAACGCGGTAGCCGAGTGAACGTAGGTCGGCAAGGCGGTCCATAACCACCGGGCCGGTCGCCGAGGACTCGGTTACCTCGATAATCAGTTTCGCTGGGTCGAGTCCTCCAGCAACGGCCGAAGCGCTGAGAAGTCGGTCGATAAAGTCGTCGGCTTCGAGTTGATGGATCGATACGTTGACCGAGATCGAGAGATGCTTTGTGAGTGGGTTCTTCTGCCATTGAACGAGTTGTGCAAATGCACTCTGGATGACCCATTCACCAACTCGAATGATCTCGCCGGTGCTCTCAGCGAGTGGGACAAACTCGTCTGGACCCACGCGCCCCATCGAAGGGTTGGACCAGCGAGCGAGTGCCTCGACAAAGAAGACTTCTTCACCTTCAATGCCGACCACCGGCTGATACTCGAGAAAGAACTCCTCGTTGAGATCTGCAGTGCGAAGCGCCCGCAGGATCTGGCTTGTTCTACTGGCGGTCTGGCCCAATTCCTCTTCGTATAAGGTCACCGACGAACCCTGGCTCTGCTTGGCTTCATACATTGCGAGGTTCGCTTGATTCTGGAGCTCGTGCAGCATGTCGACATCATCGGTTACCGCAATACCGATACTCATCTGTACGACGTCATCGGGCTCGCCGCCGATGCAGCTCCGGTATCGTTCCGCAATCCTGAGCGCTTGTTGGGTTGAATCGAGGTTGCGCAGGACAACCCCAAACTCGTCACCGCCAAGGCGAACGAGTGTCTCGCCCGGTTGTTGCACCATTTGAAGTTTGTGTGCGACCTCTTTGAGGATCTCGTCACCCGATGCATGGCCGCCGGCGTCATTAACTTCTTTGAAGCCGTCGAGGTCCATGTAGAGCATTCCAGTTTGAGTTCCTGCTGTGAGCATCTCTTCTTTAGCCACTTCAAAGCACACGGGTAGCTCGCGGCGGTTTGGAAGACCGGTAAGGAAGTCAGTGAATGCCTGAGTTCGAAGCGACTTCTTCAGCTTTCGCTCGCGATCTTGTGCGCTCAACACAAGGAACACAGTCACCAGACCAAAAACAGCAACACCGAGGATGTAAAAGTAGGCAGCGCGCTCGGCCCTCATTCCCCTCGTCTCGGCTTGGGTGGCGTCGTCATTCAATAGCTGAAGAAGCTCTTGGGTATCACCTCGGTCGGTTTGTGAATCTGTTGTCGCGTTCTCGGTTAGATCGCCCGATAGTGCAATGGCACGCGCACGCTGTGTCGAATTGAGTCCTGTCCGACGAAACGCCGAATCACCTTCCAAAAGCGCGACGGCTTCGAATCGTTCGTCCAAGACTTCAGCAGGAGGTTCATCGATCAGCTCAATCATTGAGAGCGTGTGCGCTGCGAGTTCTAATTGTTTTGCTGCGCCGGCGGTTTCTCGATAGTGCAAGGCTTCACGACTCTCAAAGATCGCATTCGCAGCAGCGAACACAAAGAGCGCGCCAACTATGGCCGTGACAACCCATGAGCGCCGTAACTTGATCATCGCCGTCCGATAATGGTTCGCTTTCGCATGTCGTTTCATCGACAATTTTTGACGGTGACTAAAGACCTGATACCCAAATTAGAATCACAGCGACAGCAACCTAGGAGGCCCACTGGTATGGCACGCATCGAACCGCTAGAGCGACACGAACTAGATGACCTGGAGCAACTACTAAGTTCGGTGGAGACCGCAATGGGTTTTGTCCCGCAGTCGATGATGACGATGGCCCGAGTACCGGCAATTCTGAAGGCATTCGCTCCACTTGCTCCGTCGATCATGGGTCCCGGTGAGGTCGAGATTGGTCTGAAGTCGTTGATCGCTCAGATCTCATCGACGGCCGCGGGATGTCGATACTGCCAGGCACACGCGGCTGAGGGTGCAGTGCACAAGGGAATCGATGCCAAGAAGGTGGAGAATGTGTGGTCCTTCGAGACGAGTGATCTGTTCTCACCCGCCGAGGTCGCGGCGCTACGTCTTGCTCGAGATGCCAGCGTGACGCCCAACGCTTCAACCGATGAGCACTTCGCTGCGCTCGCCGAACACTACTCCGACGAACAGGTCGTCGAGATCGTCGGTGTGATTTCGCTCTTCGGCTTCCTTAACCGCTGGAACGACACCATGCAGACACCGCTCGAAGACGCTCCGTTTGCGTTTGCGACCAATCATCTTGCGGGGAGCGGATGGGAAGCTGGCGGTCATCGCAACGAGTAGTTACCCGATCGATGTGATCATCTCCCAGCTGAGCTCGTTCTGCTCAGGGGAGCCCATCAGGTTGAGCGCGATCTCATCGGCGCCGCCCTCTCGGTAGCTGTCGATGCCAGAGCGCACGGTGTCGGCGTCACCAATCAGCACGAGATCAGCAGCATCGGTGGCTCCTTCTCGATCCATCACTGCGCGGTACGAAGGAAGCTGCGGGTAGATAGCTAGAGCCTTGTTCGCCCATTTGCGAGCCGCTTCGGTCTCCTCATCGCTGCTCGTGGTAATCACCGATACGCCAGCCACGATCCGGCCACCACCCGCTGCGTCGAGGTTCGGGCGAATGTGCTCAGCGATGGTGTTCGGACCCGTCATCCAGGTGATGGTTCCAGCGCTTCGCTCGGCGGCAAGCTTGAGCATTTTTGGGCCGAGAGCTGCGAGCATCAAGCCCGGAGTATCGCTGGGCACAGAAATCTCGGTGCTGTGCGAGAAGTATGTGCCCGACACGTCGACCGGGTTACCTTCGAGCAGCGGAGTCATTGCGTTGAGGTACTCCACAAAACGGCTGTACGGCTTTGCCCATGGCAAGCCCCACCGGTTGGTCACGACCGGTTCGTGGTTGACCCCGATGCCGAGGGTGAAACGACCCTCACTGATCTGGTTGAGCGTACGTGCCTGCTGAGCCATGGTCTGCGGAAGCAGCGTTTGCATCGCCATAACCGAGGTGCCGATTCCGATGTTAGGCACCGCAGCTGCGACTGCCCCGAGCGTCATCATCGTGTCGGCGTTCATGACCTGAGGCGCCCAGTAGCGGTGCAAACCCGCGGCTTGGGCGCGTCCGGCATGAGCGACCGCGTCAGAAACGACGGGCTGGGAATCAAAGAGGGAGATCAGCATGGAGTATTCCTAGCAGCTCCACTGGAGATCTAAGTCATGGCGCTAGCCGAAGTCTCCAATACCGATCTGGCCACTTACCTCGTCGCCAGTGTCGGTGAGAAAGACCGTTCCTAGTGGCTCTTCTTCGGAGCCGAAGAGAATCACAACGTTTCGGACGTCTCCAGAGATCGTCTCGGTCTCACCGCCCATTGGGACGTTGAGGTTGCGGAAGTGTTCGAGATAGTCCTCCATCGAGCCGGTCGGACCGGTGAAAAGTGCCGTATAGGAGTCCTCGCTCTCGCCTTCGACAGCAATCGAGGTCAAGATCATGACGCCATCGGGTAGTGGGTAGTCCGATGGCCAACCTTCTGCGAGCTCGGAGCCAAACGTTGCCGAGCCTTCACCGTCTTCGGACTCGAACTCGATGGTCCCTTGTTCTCCGTCGATCTCGAGGGTGGCTTCCTCGCCGTCCTCACCTTCGATGTTGACGGTGAACTCGCCGTCTTCGACGTCGTCAAGTTCAACCTCTATGCCTCCCTGTTCAAGGGCTCGTTCAGCAGCTTCTTCAGCTATCGCCCCGCAACTCGCGAGCACCAGCGTCAAGGCAAAAAAGGGGGTTGCACGCAGGAGGATTGATTTCATTTCCGCTCTTTCAGGTCAGCGACGATTCATTTCGCCGCGTTAATCCTTCGGAAAAAGTTCCACCAAATAAAGGCCTACAGTGACCGCTGATCGTCACCTGATGACCCCGAGGCTGACTTGCCCACTCACCTCTTCCCCGGCGTTGGTCAGAAGAACGCTCCCGAGAGGGTCCTCTTCAGTGCCCCACAGAATCGTCCATATCGCGCCCTGACCAGACGTAGTTTCAACTTCGCTCGCTACAGGAGCGAGGCCACGGAAGTGATCGCGATACCTATCGAGCGAACCAGCAGGGCCGGTGAACACAGCGGTGAAACCCGATTCACCAGCCTCCTCAAAACCGAGGGATCCCACAACGACGGCATCGTCAGGAAGCGGGAACTCGCTAGGCCAGTCGTCAGCTAGCTCAGCACCGAGGTTGAATGAGCCCTCGCCGTCCTCAGATTCGAAGTCAAACGTGCCCTCTTCGGCATCACCTCCAATGGTGCCTACTTCGCCGTCTTGATCCTCAATGTTGACCGTGAACTCACCGTCATCGGTGATGTCGGCATCGATGGACACCGATTCTTCGCCATCTTCTGAATCGATCTGGAGCGTGCCCTCTTCTGCATCGACTTGGATCGTTGCTTGCTCGCCGTCCTCACCCTCGATACCGACAGTGAAGTCGCCGTCCTCGAGGTCGTCGAGTTCAACCTCTATGCCTCCCTGTTCGAGAGCTCGTTCGGCAGCCTCTTCAGCAATCGCCCCGCAACTCGCCAACAACAAACAGGACGCCAAAAATGGCGTCACTCGTAGAGAAACGTTTCTCATATTATTTTCCCGCTCTTTCCCGCCGGTCCATTCCGCTGGACTCTTCACTGCTCAGCATACGGTTTTGATGCCGGTTAGTAAAGGTCTGTTAGGCCTCGCAATGTCCTACCAGAACGTTGGCGGTATTCGTTCCGATCTCTTCGACGGCGTAGCCGCCCTCCATCACATAGACGGTTGGTAAACCGAGTGACCCAAGGCGGCGACCATAGGTGGCGAAGTTAGGGGACGTGAGTTTGAAAGAGCTGATTGGATCGGCCTCGAACGTGTCGACTCCAAGCGATACCACCAAGGCATCTGCGTTGAACGAGGTGATCTGTCCAATGCCATGTTCTAGAGCTTCGAGCCACACTTCGAAGTTGGTACCAGGTAGCAGCGGATAGTTGGCGTTATAGCCCTCACCCGCTCCACTACCGGTTTCGCCAGCGTGGCCGGCAAAGTAGGGAAACTCGCGAAGAGGGTCGCCATGCAATGATGCAAAGAAGACGTCATCGCGTTCGTAGAAGATCTCCTGGGTGCCGTTTCCGTGGTGGAAGTCGACGTCGAGTACGGCGACGCGCTCAGCGCCGTCGTTGCGAAAACCTTGAGCTGCTACAGCGGCATTGTTGATGAAGCAGTACCCACCAAAGTAGTCCGATGCCGCGTGATGTCCTGGTGGTCTGCACAACGCAAAAGCGCAAGCCGCTCCGTTCGTGACAGCCTTCTGCGCCGTTCGCGCAAGCGATGCAGCTCCCCGAGCCGCTTCCCAGGTCCCGGCTGTGATCGAAGTATCTGCCGCAAAGGAATACCAACCGACCTTTCCAGAGATGTGTTCAGGAACCTGAGTATCCATGCGCCGGCCAGGGAAGGACCACGGAACCAGGTCGGTGGTCTTTCCGAGGTCAGTCCACTGCGACCACGCTGTTCGTAAGAACGTGAGGTAGTCAGCGTCGTGAACTTGTGCGAGCAACGCGTCTTCCACTGGTTCTACAGCTACCTCGTCGGAAAACCCCACCGAGTCGAGGGCGGCATTTATGTAGTCGACCCGTTCTGGACATTCGAATGGTCGTACCATCACCCCGTCATACAACTCTCCCGCTGGAACGTGCTGACGGTGGTCTTGACTTCTGACAATCTTCATCGACATGTCGTCACGCTAGTCATCGCTGCGAAGAAGTTTCTGCAATCAGGGGGAACCGAATCGACCACCGGTGGCGTCCTTTGGACATGAGACCACACTCATCCCCCCTTCCCCACGAGCCGGGCACCGCCACCGATACCGAACCTCAAGTCTCTGGGTCCAGGTATAGGGCGCGGGTGGCCACGTTCCTTCTCGGGGTCGCGGTTCTGGGAGGGTGGATTCTTGCCGGAACAGCAGTTGCCCAGGAAACAGACAGTCAGGGGGACCAAACCCATGGCGCAACCGAAGACGCTGTCATTCCAGGGGCCACGGTCGAGACTCATCACGAGGTGATCCCAAACCCTGTCCACCAATCAGACTTCAGCGTGGCACCCCGGTGCCAAACTTCGGCGCAGCCTTGCCAGTGGGACGACACGAGCACGTGGCGCAGCGGATCGCTGCCCGGAGCAAACACGCGCGTAATCGTCGATGGGAATGTCCAAATCGATAGCCAAGACGCGGTCGCCCGGAGCGTCGGGATCTACCCCGGCGGCACCCTGACATTTGATCAAGACGTCGATACTCGCCTTCGAACCGCCGACCTGGTCGTCTTTGCAGGC
>CAZHUR010000069.1:0-2585 GCA_964535395.1 uncultured Acidimicrobiales bacterium | reverse complement strand
TCTCAGCAGTGCGCCGTGGCGGCAGCCAACGGATGTGAAAGCCAGACCGAAGATCGAATAATCGTATCGATCTCCGGTGACACGGCGACCTTGGACGAGGCGCTGACCTATGACCACCCGGGTGCGCGCGATCACAATGGCGAGATCGACTTTATGCCCCACGTGATCAACAAGAGTCGCAACGTGATCTTCCGTTCTGAAAATCCAGACGGTCTTCGCGGCCACATGCTCTTGCATGGTCGGGTCGATGTTGACATTCGCTTTACCGAGCTTCGAGACATGGGTCGAACCAGCATCGAAGATCTCGGTGTGAACAATCAAAAGGGTCGCTATCCGCTGCATGCCCATCACCTGATCGGGCCGCTCAGTCCCCAAGCCAACGGCTATCAGTTCACATTTGTTGGCAATGCCGTCGACTTCGGTGAGGAGAACGTCACCCAAGGTCGTAAATGGGGAATCTCCATACACGGGAGTCACTACGGGCTCATCGAAGGCAACGTCGTCGACAACGCTTCGGGAGCAGCGATCGTGACCGAGAGCGGCTCGGAGTCGGGCAACCGAATCAGCGAGAACTTTGCCGTCCGTGTGGTCGGTGGAAACGGGGAACGGACTAGTGACCTAGATCCCTTTGATGGCACGAAGTCGGGACGCGCGGGCGTGGGATACTGGTTTAACGGCGGTGGCCGCAACTCGATCAGAGACAATGTCGCGGCCGATGTTGTTGACTGCACCTGGTGCTTTGGCTTCAAGGTCGACAACGTTCGCTCGGGCGAACTGATCTTTCCTTCGGAGCAGGGTTCTGATCCCCTCGTCGATGGTGGTGAGACGGTCGATGGCAACCTCATTGGATTTAACGACTTCGTCGGCAACGAGGCCTACGCCGTACCCAACGGTTTGACGGTGTGGTGGCTGTGCACAACCTTTGAGACCCCTCACCCTGGCTGCAGTAGCAACCTCGATTCGTTCCAGGTGTGGCATCACCACCGGTGGGGTTACTACGGCTACGAGACCAGCAACTTGACCTTGGACAACTTCGTGATCCGCGGCGATGTTGACCGCCTGACGAACCGCTTCGAGCCCGTGCAGGGTTTCGAGTTCTCCGACTACCTCCAACACAACTTGCTCGTGTCGAACGCTGACATTCAGAACGTGAACGAAGGGCTTCGCCTACCTACCTTCCGCGACGTTCGAAACGCCACTGGCCCAAACGATGGGGTCAATGTCTTTGAAGACCTCTACGTCGTCGCCACCGAGGGCATCGGAGTGTGGGCGCCATCTTCGGTCAACGGTGAAGCACGCGACTTGGCGGCTCAGACGTCGGTGATTCGCAACGTGCAGTTTGAGTATCCCCGAGTCGGTTCGCCCGATGGTGAGCGTGCCCACATTCGAATCAGCGACACCTCTCTCCTGCTCGACGACACAAAGACCAACTACGACGTGCGCAATGATGTCTTTGTCGAGAACTACAACCGGGCACCCGGAGTCGACGGCGACGACTTCTACATCGTTCCTGGTTATCAAGGCCCTGGCCGTTGCGACAGCAACATTGGCAACTGCGGTCTCGACCTGACCGCGAGATATAGCGAGATTGAACAGGGGCACATCTTTGCGCTGGCCGGCGACACGGTCGGACCGACTAGTTCACCACCTGTCGAGAACGAAGTCGCCGACGAGACCGCCGTTGAAGACGCTCCGGGTAATGAACCATCGGCTGATGAGACACTCGCCGCGAACAACGCGACCGAGAACGAACCAGCAGAAGACACCAACCAACCAACGGTGTCCTTTGCTCTCAGCGCCCGCAATCTATTACTCGCGGCGACTTTGATTCTGCTCCTGAGCGGGGGACTAGCTGCTCTGTCGACCACAACGTCTTAGACGACGCACTGACGATCGGTGGTCAGCAGTTGGATAGCCTGCTGGTTCCTGATGATCTGGACCTAACCTTTTGCCATGCTCGATGTCATCGTTATCGGAGCCGGTGTGGCCGGACTTCGAACTGCAGACCTACTTCACTCCGCCGGTCAAGAGGTCTTGGTCCTTGAGGCCCGCGACGCTGTCGGTGGGCGCTTGAACTCGATCACCGCCGACTCGGGCGCAATCGACTTGGGCGCCACATGGTTCTGGGGTCACGAGCAGTACGTAACCGCGCTGGTGGAGGAACTCAACATTGCGACCCACGCGCAGCACATCGAGGGCGATGCGATGTATCACGACCCGGCTGGGAGCAAGCGCATCGACGGAAACCCAATCGATGTTCCGGCCCGACGCTTCACTGGCGGGGCAAAGCAACTCGCCGACCGGCTCGCAGAACGACTACCCGCGGGCGCAATCGAAACTGGACGAATTGCAACTGCGGTTCAGTCGAATGGCGAACACCGCACGGTCGAGACCAACGAGGGGTCATACCAAGCTCGCCACGTGGTTATGGCAATCCCTCCAGCTCTGGCGTCCCACACCATCACCTTCGAACCAGCACTCCCCGAACCAACCTCCCAACTGATTGCTCAAACACCGGTGTGGATGGGCAATGTTGTGAAGGTAGTCGTTACCTACAAAGAGGCCTTTTGGCGTGCCGAAGGTTT
>CAZHUR010000068.1:0-9414 GCA_964535395.1 uncultured Acidimicrobiales bacterium | reverse complement strand
GACACAGCAACGCTGCGAGACACAGCAACGCTGGCTGAGACACAGCGCATACTCGAAGCCAGAGTCGCTGGCCTACAACGGACTCTCGGCGAGTTGGAAGAAGCTGCGATCGATCTGATGGCCGAAACTGCACAGTTTGGCCTCGGGCTTGCCATCTTCCCGGTCGATGAAGTTCGCAAGCCGTTCTGGAACGATTGGGGGCGACCACGCTCAGGTGGCCGAGCCCACGCAGGAACCGACGTTCTTGCCCAAATCGGAGTCCCACTCCGAGCGATCGAAGATGGTCACGTCGAGTCGTTCTCCAGCGGTGGCCTTGGCGGCAATGGCATCTTCCTCCTCGGTGATAGCGGCTCGCGCTACATGTACCTTCACCTGGATTCGGTTGCACCGCTCGAGGTTGGCGAGCGAATCCTCGCTGGCCAACCCGTCGGCACAATTGGCGATACCGGCAACGCACGAGGTGCTCCACACCTTCACATGCAATGGGACCCGAGCGGCGGAGCGAGCTGGCAAAACCCGTTTCCACTTCTCGATGTTTTGTTCGGGCAGGGCCGTACCGAAATCATGCGGGAAGAAGCCAACTCTGCTCTCGAGGCCAGCTCGTCGGCGAACGAGTAAGAACCCACTCGACTCAACCGACCAGCGAGTCGCACTTCCTGCGATCTGGTCACCTACTATCGAGGTTTGATGACGAGCGCCTCGATCGATGCCACCACCGCCGCTGAACTCTTTCTCGCTGGCGCTCGCGATGGCGGGCTTGGTCACGTCTGCATCTCCCCCGGGTCTCGTTCAACACCCCTGGCGGTCGCCGCGACTCGCATCGAAGGAATCACGACGTCGGTTCACCTCGATGAGCGAGTTGCCAGTTTCTCGGCCCTTGGCCGTTCACTGGCGTCGGGAGTCCCGACTGCGTTGATCTGCACGTCGGGGACGGCAGGAGCGAACTATCTTCCGGCGATTGCCGAAGCAAACATGAGCAACGTTCCGTTGATCGCAATCACTGCGGACCGGCCGCCTGAACACTGGTCATGGGGTGTCGGTCAGACGTTTACCCAGCAAGGTTTGTATTACCGCCAGGTCCGAGCGGAGTTCTCGATGCCTGTCGGAGGTGATGGGGGTCGCGAATTTTCGAGTCGAGCTGGATGGCGAGCTGCGTGCACCTCGACCGAAGAACACGGTCCCGTTCACGTGAACTGGCCCTTCCGATTGCCCCTCGAGCCCCAATTCCCCGCCGAGGCGGCGCCGATCAGGTTTGCGCCACCTGAACCCGAGAGCGAGCTGCGCACTGGTGAAGTCGAGAGGCTGGCAACACTGTTGGCCTCATCACAGGCTCCGCTTCTCATTGCTGGGCCAGGCGCCTTGCGGGCACCTGGCGTGGGCTTGTGTGGAGACGGCGCTACCGACTCTCGATCGGCGCTCGTCCACGACGCTGCAAAGCGGGCCGGTCTTCCGATCGTCGCGGATTCCCTCAGTGGTCTCCGAGGCGCAGACGCCGCGGGACTGGTCCCGGCTGGCGCGCTCGTCTTTCAACGGCCAGCGGAGGTGCTCGAGCCGCTCGCACCCGACCTGATGATTCACATGGGTCAGACGCCGACGGCCAAGGCGACTCGTCTCTGGTGGGAGACACGATCTGCAACACATGTACTTCTCGACCCCAACAGCGATTGGAACGATCCGTCACACATGGCCGATCATCGATTCACATCAGATCCCGTTGGTCTGTTGTCAGCAGCTAGTGCTGACCTCGATGAAAGCGGTGCCTGGCGAGATGGGTGGGTCGCTGTTGGCGCCGAGACCGCCAAAATCCGCGATTCGGTCCTCTCTGACTCATCTGCCGTCACCGATGCCCACGTCGCCGCCGAGTTCGAAGCTGCACTCGGCAACGATGACCATCTCTTCACATCGAGCTCAATGCCGGTGCGCGATGTTGACACCTTCGCTCCAGTCACCAGTTCCACGAGAGTCCATGCGAACCGCGGGATAAACGGCATCGACGGCGTCATATCAACAGCGAGTGGTTTCGCCGCATCCTCGACGAGAGCGGTCTCGGTCCTGATTGGTGACGTGGCGCTGCTGCACGACGTTGGTGGGGTTCTCGATGCAGCCCGCAACGGTCAACGCCTCGTCATCGCAGTGCCAAACAATGATGGGGGCGGAATCTTCTCGCTACTCCCCGCAAAGACCGCTCTCGCACCCGACGACTTCGAACAGCTCTTCAACACACCACACGGCAGCACCTTCGACTTCCTTGGCCACTACCCCAATATCTCCCACGAACACGTCACCGATGTCGGCGCTGCGGTCAAAGATGCCCACGATGATCCGAAGTCGACGGTCACAATTCTCGAAGTAGCGGTGAGCACGCAAGACCGATTGACGTTCCAACAAGACCTTCTAGACCGACTTTCCAGGCCGTGACCCAACCCCCAACCCAAACCGTTATTGCTCCCGACGGCATCAAACTCGCCTTCAGGCGCCTCGACGGCGTTGGCGACTTGATCGTCGCGATACACGGCTTCAGCGGAGATGGTTTAACCATGCTGGCGTTGACCGAGGCGTGCCGAGACGGCCGCCCGGCGCTTCTCGTCGATGTTGTCGGGCACGGTCAGAGCGACTCGCCTGCACATCTGGAGCATTACTCGATGACATCGGTTGTGGATCAAGTTCTTTCTGTCATTGGACCGCACGAGCCAATGACGGTCCATCTGCTCGGTTACTCGATGGGGGGCCGGATCGCGTTGGCGATGGCGGCGCGTGCTCCGTGGTATTTCGCGTCGATCACGACTCTGAGCGCCACGCCCGGCATCGAAGACCCGGTTGAGCGCGCAACGAGGTATGACAAGGATCAGGAGCGTGCATTGGAACTAGAGGCTCAAGGGATGACAAGCTTCTTCGACGCGTGGTTGGATCAACCGCTGTTTGCTTCCTATGTTGCCAGCCTCTCTCCAGCAGAACTCCAAGCGACCAAAGAACAACGCACATCGGGCAACGTGCAGGGTCTTTCGAACAGTCTGCGCGGGACGGGTACAGGGTCGATGGCTCCGGTGTGGAATTCGCTATCGAGCGTTCGCTCGCCAGTCTTGACGATCGCTGGTTCCCTCGACGAGCGGTACGTGGCGATTGCGCGTCGGGTCAGCGAGGCGTGCCCGTTGGGCGAGTCCGAAGTAATCGACAACGCTGGTCATGTGGTTCATCACGAGAATCTTCCGGCTGTTGCAACGCGGGTCACTTCCTTTCTGGCAAAGTGTGGATCTGATGCACGTAACTAGCGCGAAGACGACGCCGATCGATATTCGCTTGAGCTCCTCTGTCCAAACCGGCGCTGGCAGCATCGGCGACCGAGGCGGCGTTCGTGTCACCATCGAGGCCGATGGTGACACCGGCGTTGGCGAAACCGCCGCGATCCCCGGTCAGCCGGGACCGGGGCTTGAACAGCTGGCGACCGAAACTAGCCAGTGGTGCCAGTCCGCACAATCGGCACCTGTCAGCGATTTGATCGAGGGCCTAGACAGCGCGGGCCTGTCCCCCATTTCTCGTTTCGCTGTTCACACGGCTCTCATCGATCTCCAATCGCGGCAAGCCGATCTGTCCACGAGTCAATGGCTTTCGCCCGGTGCCGCAACGAGGGTCAGCGTGAATGGGATGATCAGCGAAGTGAATCCGGCAGCGGTTCACGAACGAGCCCGCGATCTCGTCGACCAGAACGTGTCGGCTATCAAACTGAAAGTCGGGTCACAAGACCCCGGCCAAGACATCACCAGAATCGTCGCCGCGAGCGAAGCGGCTGGAAGCTCTGCCGAACTGCGCCTCGATGCCAATGGCGCATGGACCGCGGAGATTGCTATTCGCGTGATCGGCCGCGTTGGTAAACACCGGATCAGCTATATCGAAGACCCGACCACGGATCCATCCGAGTTTGCCCGTATTGCAGATGAGTGTGAAGTCGACGTCGCTATCGATCTCGACGCGATGACCGACCCCACTGAAGCTATCGAAGCCGCAGGAGTCCGCACGGTGGTAGTCAAACCCGCAGCGGTCGGTGGTATCGACCGAGTTCTACAGTTGGTCGAGAAATACCACGATCATCGCTTTATCGTCTCGTCATCGATTCAACGCCAAGTCGGTCTTGCAGCAGCGGTCCATGCTGCTGCCCTAATCCACACGACGAACCCCGGACCTCATGGTCTTGCCACCGGCCGTCTCATACACCAGATGGATCAGACGCTTCTCGACGCACATGGTCAGGTCCGTGTTCCCGCTGGTCCCGGGATTTGGAATGAGGTTCCCAGTACCGAGCCAGCCGACCCGATCCCGGTCAGCCGCTAGGTCTAGCCTTCAGGCAAGCGTTCGGCGCCTTCGTCGATGCTCCAGTGCCACGGTTCCGACGGGAGATTGACAAAGCCGAACTGTGGAGCGTTCGCAGCAAGCCAACGGAAGGGTTCTCCTCCTCGTGGTCCAATACTGCCTCCGTTCCACTGGAAGTCGATAGCTCGACCCTGCTCGTGTTTCGAAAAGCCTGGACGAGCGGTGGGCGGAGAGCAACTAAATGCGGGTGCGAGCCAGATGGCCTGGGTGCTAGTTCCGCAGTGTGCAGCACGGAGTTCAACCTGACGTTGGATCGGCCGGTACCCCCAGCCTCCTAGATCGATGCCTTGGCTAAATGCCAACTCATACAGACGACGCGTCTGTTCCTCGATGTCTTTATGAACCTCGATTTGAAAGAACGGTTCCACACCCTCCTCTGCGACGCCAGGTGTCTCTACGCCGGTCTCTGGATTGATCGTGGGTTCGGGCTCTTCACCAGGGCGATAGAAGGAGATTAAGACGATGTCGTTCAGATCTACCGGGGCTGGGATTTCAATTCCCTGAGCGCGAGCCTCGTTGATGATCCGGTTGTTGATCGCGTTCTGTTCTTCTCGAATGGCTGTTGCGAGCTCGAAGTCTCGCTCTTGAAGGAAGGCAGCCTCTGCGAGTTGGGCTTCGAGGCGAAGCTCTGCTGTCGCCAGAATCAACTCTTGGCGTTCGAGAGCTTCTTCCAACTCGGCGGTCCGCAATTCGACCTCGGCGAGGCTCTCCTCGGCGCGAGATGCTGCGCTGTTGCGAACCTCGATGAGTTCCTCTGCTTCGAACTCGAGCAGGCGGAGTCGGTCGATCGCGTCGCCGAGGTTTCCGGTCTGGAGTTCTAGAAGGTGCACAAAGCGAGCGGACTCGCCGGGATCGTCGGACAAGATGAGTTCGGTTACGTCCTCATCGCCGGTTCCGGATTCTCCAGTGAACGACGAGACTGCAAGATCGGAGATGTGTTCTCGAAGCGCTTCGGCTGCGAAGAGCAAGTCGTCTCGCTCGGCTTCTGCCATCGCAATCGAGTCGATTGCCGACTCGTATTGACCAGATGCGTCTTCGAGCCGCGCCTGCTGAATTTCCACGAACGCTGCAATCTCATCGAGCGCCGCAGTGACCTCATCGACAGTCGCTGTGTGAATATCGATTTCCGATACCGAAAGGGCTGCTTCACGAGCGACTCGCTCTCGTTCGTCTTTGAGCTCTTCGATGCCACCAACTGGCGCATCTTGAGCAAAGACATTCGTCCCCGACATCACGAAAATCAGGGTGAGTAGGCCAAGGCCTCCGACGACCAATCGTGGAAGCCGTCGCGGTTCAGTACGCATATCTGCGCTATCGGCACCCGGAAGGTCAATATGAGTCAAACGGGCTATGAGAAAGCCAAAAAGCTAGGTCTTTCGGCCTATAGCGCTCAGAGTGGGAATTCTCGCCCTATCGCGGCGTGGTCGACCAGTGCCATGGCTCGGACGGCAGGTTGATGAAGCCCCAACGCGAACCGTTCTCTGCAAGCCATTGAAAGCCAGGATTCGAGTGGGTCGTCATGGAAGCGCCGTTGTAGGTGAAGTCGATTGCAAGGCCGCGCTCATGGTTTGATTGCCCGGGGCGCGCCGTTGGTGGAAAACACGACGACGGGCTTCGCTCCCAAATGTCAAACTCGCTACTTCCGCAGTTCTGTTCGCGCAATCGAATCTGTTCGGCGCTGTCGCGCCAGCCCCAACCGCTGAGATTGACTCCGTCAGCTGCAGCTGCACTCAGCAACTCCTGGACCTGTTGTGCAATGTCTCGATGTACCTGGATTCCAGCAACGCTCACGATCTCGTCGGGGGTCGTCGCATCCGCACGGACCTGCGGATTCGCTGCCGCTGCACGAGCGGCGGCTTCTGCCCGAATTCGTGCGGCTATGACCTCTTCTTGCTGGGTGATTTGAGCAGCAGCGGCGGCATCGCGTTCGGCGATGAACGCAGCCTCTGCTAATCGGGCTTCAAGGCGAGTCTCGGTAGCCAACACGAGGTCGAGTTGTGCACGCTGTGCGTCGGCTAACTGTTCCTGCCGCGCGATTGCCTCGATTCGACCAGCTTCGGCGAGAGTTGCCGCAGCACGTCGCTGTTCGGAGACGAGTTCGGCCTCGGCTACAAGCAGTCGCAGTCTGTCGAGTCCATCGCCGAGTGAGCCCGTCTGAAATTCGACCAGACTGCGCAGTCGAAGCGCCTCGGTTGGGTTCGGAGAAATGAGGACTGCTGCGAGGTCTCCGCCCTGCACGCCGCTCTCCCCTGTAAAGGAACTGACCGCGAGGTTTCCAAGAAGTGACACGAGTTGTTGGACTTCTACATCGATCTCGGCTTCGCGAACTCGAGCCTGTTCCATCTGTACTTCCGCTGAACGAACGGCCTGTTCAGCATCGGCGAGTCGTGCTTCTTGGAGGTCTACGAGCGCGTTGAGGTCGTCGAGCGCCGCTGCCACCTCATCGAAGTCTGCGTTCGCGGCGTCGACTTGCACGGCTTGTTCTGCTGCCTCTTGTTGAATGCGCTCACGCTCGTCACGGAGCTGCTCAAGGAGTTCCTCGTCGCTCTGAGCTTGTACCGAGCCAGCCCCAGCCAGGAGCAGCAAACCAACGGCAACGAACGCGAACAAGGCCCGGTGTACAGGCGCGGCTGAACGCTCGGAACGTGGAACCGCCCAGGGTTTCGTCACTCCAGAAAAAGTACTAGACCATGACTTCGAGTTGGTTCATTTCCGCAAGTTCTAGTGAGGCCGGGCCCCCGGGCCCCGTTCGCACTGCTAGCTCCCGTTGGTGCTCCAGTGCCAGGACTCTGATGGGAGGTTGAAGAAGCCGTATGTGGCAGCGTTGCCTGCGAGCCATGTGAAGCAGTCCGATCCGCGCCAGCAGCTACGAAAGTCAATAGCGAGGCCGCGTTCGTGCTGGGACTGGCCAGGGCGCGCTGTTGGGACTCGACAACTACTCGGAGACGACGTGTAGATATCGGGGCAACCGTTTATGACGCGAAGCTCGGCTGTGCGTTCTGGTGAGCGCCAGCCAGAACCGGTCAAGAAGACCCCGTCTGCAGCAGCAGCAGCGATCATGTTGTTGACGTCGTCCTCGACCGACACGTGAACTTGAAAGCCAGAGGCGTTGACGATGTCGCCGCTCGTTGGCAGCGGCGGTTGGGCAGCGGCGCGAGCAGCGGCTTCGGCTGCTGCAAGGGCAGCCGCCTCAGCGCGGATGCGGGCCGCGATGACCTCTTCTTGTTGTTGGATTTCAGCTGCGAGCTGTTCGTCGAACTCGCGAACGACTTGAGCCTCAGCGAGGCGAGCCTCAAGGCGCGCTTCAACGTTGACCACGAGTTCAACCTGGCTTTGTCTGGCGGCCTCGAGTGCGGTTTGGCGAGATGTGGCTTCGATGCGGTTCACCTCGGCGGCCTCGACCGCTCTCTGACGTTCGGCCTCGACCTGTTCGCCGTCGAATTCGAGGACGCGTAGCCGGTCGACCGCATCACCGAGGTTGCCGGTTTGAAATTCGACCAAACTGCGACGTCGAACCGCTTCGGTCGGGTCATCGTTTAGCAAGAACGCCGTCAGGTTCTCACCATTCTCACCGTTCTCGCCGGTGAAAGCTTGTACAGCCAAGTCGGCAATGAGCGCACGGACTTCGTCGACTTCAGCGGTGATCAGTGCGGTTTGGGCCTCTGCCTGGGCAACGAGGAGCTCTGCGGACTCGACGGCTTGTTCAGCGTCGGCGAGTCGTGCTTCTTGGAGGTCTACAAGACCGTTTATGGCATCGAGCGCTTCGGCGACCTCGTTGAAGTCCGCTTCGCTCGCGTCGACGAGAGCGGCTGATGCTGCGAGCTGTTCGAGCACCTCCTCGCGCTCGGCTTCCAACTCTTCGAGAACCTCAACGTCGTCTTGGGCTGTGACCGATCCAGTGAGGACGAAGACGAGCGCGCAGAGCGTCAGAATCAGGACGCGCGAGGGTCGTAGGGCGTTTGACACGGGTAAACCCTGTCACTTCTGTGACCAACAATCAAAGCCGGCGCAGAGATTCCGACTACTCTCCGCACATGGTCTCGCAACTCTTTGATGAATCAAAATGGAAGACGATTGACGGTTTCGAAAATCTGGAAGACATCACGTACCACCGGGCCCTCGATCAAGGGACAGTTCGGGTCGCGTTTAATCGTCCAGAAGTTCGAAACGCCTTCCGTCCAAAGACGGTCGATGAGCTCTACCGCTGTCTGGATCACGCTCGAATGTCGAGCGATGTTGGCTGCGTGCTCCTCACGGGGAACGGCCCCTCCCCCAAAGATCACGGCTGGGCGTTCTGTTCAGGTGGTGACCAACGAATCCGGGGCCGGACCGGCTATCAATACGCCGACGGCGAAACCTCCGAGTCGGTCGATCCTGCCAGAGCGGGACGGCTACACATCCTCGAGGTTCAACGTCTGATCCGTTTCATGCCAAAGGTTGTGATCGCTGTGGTTCCTGGATGGGCCGTCGGTGGCGGACACAGTTTGCATGTTGTCTGCGATCTCACCATCGCAAGTCGCCAACATGGGATCTTCAAGCAAACCGATACTGACGTTGCAAGCTTTGACGGTGGTTATGGCTCTGCTTACCTCGCACGCATGATCGGCCAAAAGCGTGCAAGAGAGATCTTCTTTCTCGGCGCAGACCACTCCGCAGAGGAAGCACACGCCATGGGAATGGTGAACCTGGTCGTCGACCACGAAGACTTAGAAAACGCAGCCCTGGAATGGTCGAGGACCGTCAACGAGAAGTCTCCCACCGGGCAACGAATGGCGAAGTTCGCAATGAACCTCGTAGACGACGGCCTGGTGGGTCAGCAGGTCTTCGCAGGCGAAGCAACACGGCTCGCGTATATGACCGACGAAGCTGTCGAGGGCCGAGACGCATTCCTGGAAAAGCGCAAGCCCGACTGGTCTGGCTACCCCTACTACTTCTGAACTTGGGGGTATGACAGAGTTGTCCGAATTGGGTCGGCCGGTGATATCGTGTGCGTTCCCGGGCCGTTAACTCAGTTGGCTAGAGTGCCACCTCGACATGGTGGAAGTCACA
>CAZHUR010000067.1:0-9481 GCA_964535395.1 uncultured Acidimicrobiales bacterium | reverse complement strand
GGTTTACGCGCCGGGCGAGCAGAGACTAGGCGTCGGTTGCATCGTGCTTTGCCGTGTCGTGTTAGAGCCTCACACGTTTGAACGCCACCCAAAACCGTTGGGACCAGACTTCGACGCTCGTCGACCTGCTTCAACAGCAGACTCGAGCAACACCAGACGCGCCAGCGGTCACGTTCCGCGACACCACCTACACCTACGCCCAGTTCGATGAACTGACGACCTCACTTGCCGTGC
This sequence comes from uncultured Acidimicrobiales bacterium, assembly GCA_964535395.1. GTDB lineage: Bacteria > Actinomycetota > Acidimicrobiia > Acidimicrobiales > SHLQ01 > SHLQ01. The sequence continues at coordinate 9,247 of CAZHUR010000067.1, read as the reverse complement.
ATCTGCGAGAGCGCGGCGTGGGCCCTGACGTTTTGGTCGGTGTGGTGGCTGAACGCTCGATCGAACTCGAACTGTGCATCCACGCCATCGTCAAGGCCGGCGGCGGGTTCGTCCCGCTCGACCCGAGCCTGCCAGACGAACGGCTCAACCTGATGGCCACTGACGCTGAACTGGCGATCGTCCTGTGCCAGGGGCAGTCTGCAGACCGGGCAGCCTTCGAGAACTTTGACGTGCTCACCGTCGACGTAGAGGAACCAACCTGGGACACGACCCAGCTTTCACTCGATCACTGCCCAGACGCCCGAGACCTCGCCTATGCGTTGTTCACCTCCGGAAGCACCGGAGCGCCGAAGTGCGCAGCGAACGAACACCGAGCCATCGTCAACCGGCTGCGCTGGATGCAACAAGCCTTCCCGCTCGACGCCACCGATGTGGTTCTCCAAAAGACTCCATATAGCTTCGACGTGTCGGTGTGGGAACACTTTTGGGCCCTCTGCGTTGGAGCGCACCTGGTCATTGCCGAACCCGGTGCCCACCACGACCCCCGGGTGCTGGCCCGAGCTATCACCGAAGCAAACGTCACCACTATCCACTTCGTGCCGTCGATGTTGCAGCTGTTCGTCGAAGAACCCGCGATCGCCGAGTGCACCTCGCTTCGCCGCATCATCGCCAGCGGAGAAGCACTGCCACGCCCACTCCAAGACAAGTTGTTCAGCGTTCTCGACACCGAACTCCACAATCTTTATGGGCCGACCGAAGCCGCGATCGACGTCACCTGGTGGGCGTGTGAGGCCGACAGCGAACTCGCACACATCCCGATCGGCGCGGCGATCAGCAACACCCAAATTCACATCCTCGACAACCAAAAACGGCGACTGCCGCCTGGAGTTCCCGGCGAGCTCTACATCGGTGGCGTGCAAGTGGGCAGAGGCTACGTCAACCAGCCCGACCTCACCGCAGAACGTTTCGTTCCCGACCCGTTCGGATACGACGAACAGATCTACGCAACCGGAGATCTCGCCCGGTTCATGGCCGACGGAAACATCGAATACCTCGGCCGACTCGATCACCAAGTAAAGGTGCGCGGTCTTCGCGTCGAACTCGGCGAGATAGAGGTCGTGATCGGAACAGCGCCAGGCGTGCGTGAGTGCGTCGTGATGGCTCGAGAAGATAGCCCCGGAGTTCAACAGCTGGTCGGCTATGTCGTCGGCGACGATGTCGTTCCCGCCGCCATCAAGGAACACTGTGCGAAGAAGCTGCCAAGCTGGATGATCCCAGACCAATGGGTGATCCTCGACGCTCTTCCCCTCAACACCAGCGGCAAGGTCGATCGGAAGGTGCTGCCCGCTCCAGCCCAACAACGCCGAGCTACCAAGCCGCTCGAATCCGACGCTGAACGACGCGTCGGTGCAATCTGGGCCGACATCTTGGGTCACGACAACATCGGGCCGAACGATTCGTTCTTCGATGTTGGTGGCACGTCGCTCGAACTTGTTCGTCTCGCCGTTGCGCTCGGAGACGACATTGGCCAAGACATCCCCGTCGTCGATCTGCTCCGTGTCGTCACGATCAGCGGACAAGCCCGCGAGTTCGTCGACGGAAAGAAGGCTCCGGACGAAGCGATTGTTCGCTCGGCCCAGCAAGCACAAGATCGCCGAGGCGCGCGAAAACGTTCGAGGGTCGTTAGACGATGACCCTCACCTCCATCTCTAACGATGTTCCAGACGACGACGACTTCGAACAAATCGCGGTCGTCGGAGTCGCGGGTCGATATCCATCGAGCCCCGACATTCGCGCGTTCTGGGAGAACATCCGAAAGGGCAGAGACTGTCTTCGCACATTCTCTGAGGACGAGTTTGAGGAACTAGGAATCGGGCCGCGCCACTACAAGCAAGACAACTTTGTGCCGCGTGGTGCAGACCTGCCAGACGTCCGCGGCTTCGACGCGCGGTTCTTCGGGTTCACACCACAAGAAGCAGCGATGATCGACCCTCAGTCTCGGATCTTCCTTGAAACCTGTTGGGAAGCACTCGAAGACTCCGGCTACGAACCGTCGGGCATTGCCGAATCAGTCGGCGTGTTCGCAGGCTCGAACCCGAACGACTACGCCGCACTGCTCGGGGTAGCCGACCCCTCCGATTCGCTCACTGCGTTTAACCAGCTCATTGGCTCGGACAAAGACTTTCTCGCCACGCGCGTGAGTCACCGGCTCAATCTCCGCGGCCCGGCGCTCACGCTACAAACCGCGTGCTCTACCTCGCTCGTGGCAGTTCACCTCGCAGTGCAATCGCTCCTCAGCTTCGAATGCACGATGGCGCTGGCCGGGGGAGTGTCGGTCAACTTCCGCCAGGGTGTTGGCTACTTTGCTCAGCCGGGCATGATCCTGTCTCCCGCGGGGACCTGTCGAGCGTTCGACGCCGACGCCGAAGGGACCACGCTCGGACAGGGTTGCGGCGTCGCTGTTCTCAAGCGGCTGTCCGATGCCGAGGCCGACGGCGATCACATTTACGCAGTTGTGAAGGCGACGGCCATCAACAACGACGGATCCTCCAAGATCAGCTACACCGCGCCCAGCGAGGACGGCCAAGCCGAGGTCATTGCACTCGCCCACCAACTCGCCGGAGTCGAGAGCGACTCGATCGGCTATGTCGAAGCGCACGGCACCGGCACCAAACTCGGTGACCCCGTGGAGATCGCTGCGTTGACGCGGGCGTTTGCGCCCGGAACCGACCGCACCCAGTACTGCGCGATCGGGTCGGCAAAGACCAACTTCGGCCACACCGACGCCGCCGCCGGAATCACCGGCTTTCTCAAGGCGGCGCTCGCGCTTCACCACGAAGAGATCCCGCCGAGCATCCACTTCGATCGACCGAACCCCGCGATCGAGTTCGAAAAGACTCCGTTCTTCGTCAGCACCGAACTGAGCGAATGGGAACGCAACGGTTCGCCGCGCCGCGCCGGTGTGAGCGCCTTCGGTATCGGCGGAACCAACGCCCACGTCATCCTCGAGGAAGCACCCGGCCGCACAGCGGAAACGCCACGCTCGGACGTGCCGGTGATCCTGCCGATCTCGGCGAAGTCGGCCGATGCCGCCGACGCCGCAGCGTTGCGAATCCGCCAAGCTGTTTCAGAGCCCGGCTCGGCCACAGCGCTCGACACCGCATACACGCTTCGAACCGGACGGTCGCACTTTGCGCACCGCCGCGCTCTGGTGGCGGGCGCCGACGACGACACCTCAGATCTGCAACGGCTCGAAGGAACGACGTCGCTCGCCACACCCACCGTCGTTGCGCTCTACCCCGGACAGGGCATGCAACACCTGGGGATGACCGCTGGTCTATACACAACCGAGGTCGTCTACCGAAACGCCGTCGACGACTGCCTTGATCGCTTCGGGCCCGCCATTGGCCAACCGCTGCGCCAGGCCCTGCTCGAACCAGACAAGACACCACCGGGCCTGCTCGACGAGACGTGGCTCACCCAACCCGCCCTGTTCACCGTCGAGTACGCACTCAACCAACTGTTCTCGTCGTGGGGCATTACGCCCGACGTGCTCGTTGGCCACAGCATCGGTGAGTTCGCTGCCGCGGTGGAGGCAGGCGTGTTCACCCTCGACGCGGCGATCGCTGCGGTTGGCGAACGAGGCAGATTGATGTGGTCGATGCAACCGGGCTCCATGGCGTCGATCCTGCTCAGCGCAGAACGGGTCGCAGACGAACTGCCCGACGATGTTGTGATCGCAGCCCTCAACGCTTCGTCGAGCACGGTCGTGTCCGGCCCAACCGAATCGATCCATGCGCTGATGGAACAGCTCGAGAAAAAGCAGGTGCGTGCAAAGCTGCTGCAAACATCGCACGCGTTCCACTCACCGATGATGGCCGAGGCAGCACAGCAGTTCGCCGCGTTCCTGGCGACCCTCGACCTCGCAGCACCGCAGCGGCCAATGGTCTCCAACGTGACCGGCACGTGGCTCACCGATGCCGAGGCAACCAATCCCGAGTTCTGGGCATCGCAGATCGAAAAGCCGGTCCGATTCGATGATTGCATCAGGGCGGTGGCCGATGAATACGATGCGGTCGCATTCATCGAGCTCGGCCCCGGACGGGCACTGACGGCCTTTGTCCAACAGAACCCGCTGGTCGACTCCGACACAACAGTTCTCGCCACCTCCACCCCAAAGCAAAATTCATCGGTCGAAGAACGGGTCGTAGCCCGCAGCGCAGTCGCACACCTCTGGTGCGCAGGGGTCGAACCCGGCTGGGAAGCCCTTGGTCAAGGTGGTGGCCAGCGAGTGCCACTGCCTACCTATCCGTTTGAACGAGTCGAACATTGGGCACCCTCCAGGCGTCATCAGCTGGCGCTGCCACAGTTCGGCGAGCTCGGAGAACAATCGACAGCACGGCGAAACCCCGACGACGAATGGCTGTGGGCTCCGACGTGGAGCCGAGTGCCCTACACCGAGCCCCGGCGCACCCGCTCCTCGGGGACGAGCGTGTTGGCTTTCGTTCCCAGCTCGGACTTGGGAGACCAACTCGCAGATGATCTGCGAACCAACTACGCCAGCGTGATCACCGTCCGCCCGGCCGAACTGTATTTCGCCGGCGAAACAGAGATACTCGTGCGCGCCGGCAACGACGACGACTTTGCCGCAATTGCCGCAGAGTTGGCCGACCGCAGTATCCAGATCGACACGATCCTTCATGCCTGGACGCTCGGCTCACAATCCGATCCATCAGCGTCCGATGTCGATGAAGCTCTCGACAGCGGACTCAATGCGCTGCTTTCTACTGCGCGCCACCTTGGCACGGCCGGCCAAGACACACGCTTGATCATCGGTTCGACGCGCAGCGCCCAAATCTTCGACGATGAACCCATCGTTGCAACCCACGCAGCGCTCGCTGGCGTGGCACGAGTGATCGGGCTCGAGTTCCCGAGCTTGTCGACAGCGTTGGTCGACATCGAGAACACCGAAGCCGACGCCCGTCTGGCCCTACTAAACGAACTCGAGATCGACACCGACCACACCCACATTGCGTTGCGCGATAGGACACGTTGGACACCGGACGTGGTGCAACTGCCGCGCCAAAACGCCACGCCAATTCGAAAGACCGAATCAACCAGCGCGATTCGCCAAGGCGGCCACTACCTGATCGTGGGAGGCACCGGGGGAGTGGGGCTCAGCCTCGCCACACACCTGGCCACCACCTACGGCGCCAAGCTCAGCCTCACAAGCCGGTCTGGCTATCCACAGGCCGACGCATCGTCCTCGCCCGAGACTCGGCGCCGCGTCGAGGTGCTCGACTCGCTCGAACAAACCAGCAACGGCCTCGCCGTGTTCGCAGCCGATGTGTCATCGACTCAAAGCATGGAGACCGCCGTCAAGCAGGCCGAGGCCAGGTTCGGAAAGATTCACGGAGTCATCTCCGCTGCCGGAGTCGCAGACCAAGGCGGCATGATCCAGCGACGCTCAGACGAAGACATGCGCAACTCGATCTCTTCGAAGGTGCACGGAAGCCTGGCCCTCGCAGAGGTCTTCGATGGCTACGGTCTTGACTTTCTGATGCTGTCTTCGTCGGTGGCCGCGACGCTGTGGCACAACCGTTTTGCCCAGGTCGGTTACGTCACCGCAAACGCGTTCGTCGAAGCCCTTCCATTCGCCAAGCCCGACTTGCCCCTGCGAGCGGTGGCGTGGGACGACTGGACCCAGATCGGCATGAGCGTGCGAGCAGCAGAGGACTTCTCCAAAACATACGGCGACCGGGTCAACCTGGTCGATGAACTCAACTCGTTCACCCCGACCGAAGGCGTCAGAGTGTTCGAACAAGCGCTCACCACATCGGCCAAGGTGCTCGTCGTGTCGCCGACCGATTTGCGAGAACGGATTCGCAAAGACGAACACGTCGAATCGCCGTTTCTCACCACAGCGTTGGACGACACCGATCTCGATCTCTCAACACACGCCAGCGACACGGTTGAATCGGTGGTCAGGTCTGCGTGGTGTGCACTGCTTGGTTACGAAGAGATTGCCGACGACGACGACTTCTTCGACCTCGGAGGCGACTCGTTGCAAGCCGCACGTTTGGCCGACCGTCTCAGCCGGATGCTCGACCTCGAAGTCGAACTTCAAATTCTGTTCCAGAACCCGAAGCTCACCGAACAGATAGAGGCCCTCGAAGAGCTGTCGGCGGCCGACGAACAGATCGTGGAGTTCGAGACCGTGCTCCCACTCACGCCCGGGCAAGCGAGGTTCTTGCGTCGACAGAACCCCAACCCCGACCACTTCAACATCGCAACCGTCTTGGCCACAGAAGAAACGATCGACATGGCAGCCCTCGAAGCTGCATCTGTTCGCCTCGTAGAAACCAACCCGAGCCTGCGGACAGCGATCGATGTGGCCGCCGACCGCCAGCTCGTCCTCGACGCCGAAAGCTGGACCGGATTTTCTCGCCGAGAAATCGACGACCTCGATCAACTGACCGAGGTCTGCACCGAACGCCAAAGAGGCCTGTCGCTTTCAGGCGGAAACGTGTTCTCGGTGACGCTCATCGACATTGCGTCGACGAACGAACAGCGAGTGCTGATCGTCATGCACCACGCGATCAGCGACCGGATGTCGCTGCTTCTTCTGCTCGACGGGCTCAGCGACGAATACGAGCGAGCGCTTAGCGGCAACGAGCCACCAGCCCGACCCAAAGCGGGCTCGGCCGCCTGGCTCGCTGCGCTCAAAGACGACGCACACGGTGCCGAAGGCCAACGCGTCGGCGATGACCTCGTAGCACTGCGGTGGAGTAGCGCCAGCGGATGCCTTGCGCCAGCCGATCGGAAACCTCATCAGAACTCGAACGGCGACGGGGCCGCAGAGAAGCGTCACGTCGACGCGTCGTTCCTCGATGCGACGAACGACGTTCGACCCAACGAATTGGTCCTCATCGCACTCACAAACGCGCTCGCCGAACATAACGGCGACGACGCTGCAGCGGTCGAAGTGATCAACAACGGCCGCAGGCTGACCGAAAGCGCAGACGTGGCCCGCGAAGTCGGCTTTTTCCTCACCTACGTACCGGTGCTGCTGACGCCAACCAAGGGGCTCGACACCGCTGCTCTCACCGAACTTCGACGGCAAATGGACGATTCGTGGAGGCTCGATTCACTCTCGATGTACGGCACGCCCGACACGATCGAGGCCATGGCGTCGATCCCGAAGATCGACGTGTTGTACAACTTCATGGGCAAACGGATCGGAACCCCAGCCGGACAGCGTTTCTCACCCACCAACGAAGACCGAGGTTCAGACGTTGCCTCCGACGGCCACCGCGACCACGCGATTGCAGTGAGCGCCGAACAAACCGAAGATGGCGGCATCGACCTCACGGTCGTGTACTCCCGCAACCTTCACGACACGAGCGACATTGCCGCCCTTGCAGACGGCATCGTCGACCATCTCACCCGACTGTCCCGCACACCGGCGCCTGCATAACCTGTCTCAATGACGCCGCCCAACAGGTCGCCCCGTTCCGGCGTAATCGCCGCTGCCCTCATTGGGTTCGCTCTGGTCGTCGCGCTCGTTGGCGTGCGCTCGCTGCTGATCGGCTCCGATCTGAACTTCTTTGAAGCTAGTGCAGCAGAGGCAGCGCCAGACGCCCCGAGGCCCGAGGTGCTCTCCAACGCACAAGATGACGACGCTCCCAGCCCCGCTGAGGAGACGGAGTCATCGAGTTCGGAGACAATCCCAGCGCCAGCTCCACCGGTCGACATCGAGGTCGAAGAATCGGTTCAACTCATCGACGGGCGAAGCTGGGCATTGGCCGAGAACGCATTGCGGGCCCCGAACTCCGGCTTGACGTGGGTGCCCCTCGACTTCAACGGCGAACGGCTCGGCGTGGCCAACCATCAGGCGTCCAATGTCTTCGGCGTGACCGGTGACGAATACACCGAGAACCGGTTCGCTGTCATGATCGAAGTCCCGTGGCGAGAGGTCGAACCCGAACGAGGCCAATTCGACTGGGAGCGAATAGATCAGATCGTCGCCGAGATCGAAGCCGATGCGCTACCTGGCGTTGGATTCTTTATCTGGCCCCAGGTCTATGGGCCATGGATTCCTGACTGGGTCGGCGCCGAAGCCGGCATCGACTTCTTCGAAGATCCGCACCAGGTGTGGGAAGCCCGCGACGGTGATGTTTCGTTCCTGATGGCCAGCGAGATCAGAGGTTTCATCGACGGCGTTTCCGAGCGATACGGCCCGAACCCGCTCTTGGTCCACATCGACATGCGTCAGCCGTTCGACGAAGAGTTTGGAGAATGGGTTGCCCGCGGTGCGCCCGACTCAGCAGACCCCGAGATCGCCCGTTGGTCTCTGACCTACCACCAACTATGGATCGATGCGTTCGATCGAAACGGCGTAGATGTGGGCAAACTCGTCTCGGTCGTCGCACGGCCCGACTATGACGGCGAAGCGGTTCTGGCCCAAGGCCAGGAAACGGGCATTGGTCAACGCGACGGGCTGCCGGAGCGTCAACAAGTGTGGTTTGCTGCATACGGAAACTTCATTGACGAGGAAGGATTCCTCCAGGTCGAAACGACCTGGGTTGGACAGGATAGCGATGCGGTTCGCTACTCCGAGGCCACCGAATACACCTTCCTCGACGACCGATTCGGCTCTGTCGACGACACGCTCCCACGGTTTCGCTCGGCGGTCCTGTGGTCACTGCACGCTGGACGAAACTGGCTCGCGCCCTCGTTCGGATTCCTTGCCGCCCCCGGTGAGTTTCCCGAGAATCAACTCAGTGAGGACCAGCTGGCCGAAAGCGCAGAAGTGCGAGAATTGCTTCGCTGGGCGCAGCTCTCGTTGGGCCATGGTCCCGAAACATCTAACGATGCGTGGGTCTGGCTCCGCGAAACCACCTACACAGAACTCAACTACAACCTCTTCACCGAACAAGACCGCAATGACGAAACCCGGTCACGCAACGTCGGTCGTTTTCTAACGCAAATCGAATCAGAAGGTCACGAGACCGAACCCGCCAACCAGGTCAGCATCGACCAGCTCCATCCACTGCGCGCTGCAGGCATCGAATGTGGCGGGGGAATTTGCGACGACTACCTGGCACAACAAACAAACCAGGCCGACGGGGATGACGCGGTGTTGTTCGATCTGAACCCTCAGTTCCGTACGGCCGAACCGGGAGTAGCGACCATCTTGGTCGCCATCGACGACCAACAACCAACAACGCTGCGCCTCGAGTACAGC
>CAZHUR010000066.1:0-9507 GCA_964535395.1 uncultured Acidimicrobiales bacterium | reverse complement strand
CAACGTTCTGAGCAGTGAAGCCACGGCCTTCAGGATCGCTGAAGGTCACGGTGTAGTCACCTGGAACAAGTCCACGGAAGCTGTAGTAGCCGTCGTCATTTGTCACGGTCGTTGCGATGGTTTCACCCGTCGCTGGATCGATCAGAATGACCTCGACTCCTGGAACACCAGGCTCAGATGGATCTTGGATGCCATCGTTGTTCTCGTCGAAGAAGACGTAGTCACCAAGACCAGCACCTTCGATGAAGCCGAAGTCAACGGTGAAGTTGATGTTGCCGTCAGGCTCTTCAGCTGCTGTGAGCAGGATTGGTGCAGATACGACCATGCCGTCCATGAAGGTGCCGTTGTCGTCGCCGTCAACGTCGCCGTCAGGATCCGGAGCGGCTCCGTCGACGTCGTTACCGTTCGAGGTGCTGACACCTTCAAGAGGGCCACCAGGTTCGAAGTTCTCTGGGAGAACCTTGATCACGTACTCGCCTTCAGCGAGACCAGTGAACTGGTAGTTACCGTTCTCATCGGTGATGGTCGTTGCGAGGACGTTGCCATCACCATCGAGCAGAGCAAGCTCCACACCAGCGATAGGCAGTTCGCCTTCGTCTTGAACACCGTTGTTGTTGTCATCGAAGAACACGAGGTCCCCGAGGGTCAACATGTAGACACCGAAGTCAACCGTGAGGTTGGAGTCGGCGTCGGCAAGGCCGTTTGGAGAAGCGTCAGCTTCACCAGTTGGCTCGCCACCAGCGGTCACGGTTACCGGACCAGAAACGATTCCACCGTTTGAAGCAACACCATCGGAGTTGCCATCGACGTCGTCGTTCGGATCGGTCGAAACGCCTTCACCGGTCGAAACGTGCTTGCCCTCGAGAGGAGCACCTTGTTCGAACTGCGATGCAGGAATCTGAACCGTGTAGGTACCAGGCTCAACGAGGAAGCTGTAGTTGCCGTTCGCATCGGTTACGTCGCTAGCAACAACGTTGCCATCAGCGTCGACCAATTCGAGCGTTACACCTTCGATGAGTGCCTCATCAGGATCTTGAACACCATTGTTGTTCGAATCCATGAACACGGTGTTTCCGAGTTCGACGACTGGCACGAAACCAAAGTCAACAGTGAAGTTCGAGTTGTTATCGATCCAGTCACCAGCTTCGACAGCTTCTCCTGTTGGCTCGTCGCCTTCAGAGATAGTCACAGCAGATGAGATGGATGCGAATCCAGCTGCAGGATCACCGTTGTCGTCGAGGTCGGTGTCGTCGTCAGGATCTGGCGCAGTGCCGTTACCTGAAGTTGAACCAAGTCCGTCGAGCGGAGTCTGGCCTTCGCCGATGGCTACGACGTAGTCGCCGGCAGCGAGGTTGTCGAAGACGTAGTCGCCGTTGGCGTTCGTCGTGGTCGATGAGAGGAGAGCAACAGGGTTGCCATCTTCGTCAGCTGACCAGAGCTGAACTTCAACACCAGCAATGCCGGGCTCGCCAGCACCTTGGCTGCCGTCACCGTCGTTATCCAACCAAACGGTTGAACCAAGACGGAGCGGGCCAACAAAGTCAACTGGCACGAAGCCAAAGTCAACGCTGAGGTTGGAGTCTGCATCTACCCAGTCACCTTCGAGCGCCTCACCGGTTGGCTCGTCGCCAGTCGAGAGGGTTACAGGTGCACTGATCGAGGCATAGCCAGGAGCAGCGTCGCCGTTGTCGTCGAGGTCGACATCATCGTCAGGATCTGGCGCAGCGCCGTTTCCGTCGGTTGAGCGATGTCCTGCGAGAGGACCTGCAAGCTGAGTGTCACTGATCATGACGACGTAGTCGCCAGGAGCAAGGTTCTCAAAGAGGTACGTGCCATCAGCATCGGTCGTCGTTGTGGCAATGACGTTTCCGTTGTCATCCATGAGCTGAACTTCAACTCCAGCAATGCCAGCTTCGCCAGCGTCTTGATCGCCGTCGCCGTTGTCATCGAGCCATACGGTGCTTCCGAGGCGAAGATCGCCGTAGAAACCAAAGTCGATGGTCAGGTTCGAAAGGGCATCTACCCATGAACCGTCTTCGGTGACTTCACCGGCTGGCTCGAAGCCAGCAATGGTGACAGGAGCGCTGACCGAGGCATAACCAGGAGCAGGATCGCCGTTGTCGTCGAGGTCGACATCGTCATCAGGATCTGGCGCAGCGCCGTTTCCGTCAGATGAGCTCAAGCCATCGAGAGCAGGGTTCTGATCCGAGATAGCAACCGTGTACTCGCCAGCTGCGAGACCTTCGAAGAGGTAGTTACCGTCTTGGTCGGTCGTGGTCGTGTCGACCACGTTGCCAGCAGCGTCAAGCAATGAAACTTCGACGCCTTCGATGCCGGCTTCGCCAGCATCTTGAACACCGTTGTTGTCAAAGTCGAACCAAACAGTGTCGCCGAGGCGGTACCAAGGTACGAAACCAAAGTCGACGGTCAGGTTCGAGGCGTTGTCAGGGAACACCCCATCTTCGCCAGCTTCACCTAGTGGCTCGCTGTCACCGAGGGTGACAGGTGCACTAATCGAAGCGTACCCATCAGCAGGATCGCCGTTGTCGTCGAGGTCGACATCGTCATCAGGATCTGGCGCAGCGCCGTTTCCGTCGGTCGACTCAAGGCCATCGAGAGCAGGGTTCTGATCCGAGATAGCAACCGTGTACTCGCCAGCTTCGAGGCCGGTGAAGAGGTAGTTGCCGTTTCCATCGGTGGTCTGAGTAGCAATGACGTTGCCAGCACCGTCGAGGAGTGAAACTTCAACTCCAGCAATGCCAGGCTCGCCATCGTTCTGGGTGCCGTCTTCATCGAAGTCGATCCAAACCGTGTTACCGAGCTGGAACGATGGCTTTGTGAAGCCAAAGTCCATGGTGTGGTCGGTGTCGGTTGCGGTGAAGCTAATCGAAGGTAGACCGTTGACGAGCTCGCCATCGGAATCGTTCGCATCGTCGCTACCAGCGTTTGCGAAGGTAGGTGCGCCCATTCCGTCATGTGCACCGCCGTTGAAGGCGCCACCAACGTCATAGTTAGCTTGCGCTACCTGGATGACGTAGTTGCCACCACGGTCAAAGCCGTCGACGTCGTCAGTGTGGAATGAATAGAGGCCGTTTGCGTCGGTCGTTGTGGTTGCAATGACGTTGCCAGCAGCGTCGACCAACTCGATGACGATGCCATCAAGAGCCTGCTCGCCTGGATCGGCAATGCCGTCCTGGTCAGCGTCGAACCATACGAAGTCGCCAACTTCGATTGGAGCAAAGCCACAATCGTGTTGGATATCGCCAATACCGGCAGCCTTCTCGAAGGTACCAACAGCAAGGTCGTCACGACCGTCGTAAATTCGGTAGCCGAGGATGCTCTCGCCAGCGAGTGCGCCTTCGGTGCCGAAGTACTCAACGCCGCCAGACTGGAACAAGCCTGACTGGTTGATTGGGTCGAACGCGTTCACCACGGTGTATGGACGGCCAGGGATCGCAGAAGATGCACCAAGGGTGGTCTCGGTGTGTGAGTTTTGGAAGTTATCGCCGGTGAAGAAGAAGTCTGGGCCGGCGGTTGGGTAGTCGAATCCACCCGAACCGTTACCTACAGCAAGGACGGTGTCGCCGGAGCTGAGAGGCTGAAGGATCTGGTAGGTCTCGCCATTAGCACCTTCGTAGAAGGCGTTCGAGCCCATCTGGTGTGCCCAGATGTCCATGAAACCAATGATGAGGTTGTCGCCATCTACTTCGATGTCGGAGAGCAGCGGCTGTGCGTATGCAACGCCAACTGCTGGCCATCCTTCAGGTGTCTCTGCGAAGGGAGCTGCAGAAATCCACGGGCGCCAGATTGCCTGACCACGATCGAAGTTTGAGTCGCTTGAATCCGTAACACCGTTCTGCGTACCACGGTTGGTGGTAGGAAGCGGAACGTTGCTCAGCAGGCTGAACGAAGCACCGTTGAAGGTGTAGATGTGAGCGGAGAGCTGTGAAGGATCGCCAAGTGAGTCAAATGAACCCAGGTCAAGGGGAGTACTTGAGCTGTCAACGGTTGACTCTGCCGAGCAGGTCACACCAACGAGGAGGGTGTTTCCATCGAATCCGAGACCGAAGGGACGTACGTCGGCGTCAGAGCATGGAGCACCGGTCGAAGCTGCGGTGATTGGAGTGGTGCTAGGAGTGCCAGCTGAACCATCTGCATTCACAGGAATCTCAACAAGAAGCTTGCGACCGAGATCGACGGTGTAGACGGTGCTTCCGTCTGGAGAAACCTCGATGTCGCCAAGACCAGATCGGCCAACGTCATCGAAGCTTGCAAAGTCGTTCAACCAGCCGTCGTCCTGACCTGAGTGAGGGTCAACAGCTGATGGGTCAACGGTGAGCCACGGGCCGACGGTTCCATCAGGACGGACGGCATAGATCGTTGTTGGGTTGCGTGTTGGGCCGAGCTGGGTGTGACGCTTCACGAACGAAGACGCAAGGGTCGTCGAGTCCGGGAGGTTAGCGATACCAAAGACGGTTCCTACCTGACCGAGGGTTGCCTCAACCGTGTAGGCGTCTACCTGGAAGTCGCTGAGGTTGCCGCGTGTGCCGTTGTCCTCAGGAGCGTCTGGAAGCGAGACGATTGCTACCTGGTCGTTGTGGTCAGCCACGTCGCCAAAGAGGAAGCAGGTCGTCACGAAGTCTGGACGGTTCTCGCAGAATGTTCCTGGAGCGGTAACGCCGGCGCTGCCGACACTTCCGCTGCCACATTCGCTTGCGTCGTTGACGAACTGGGTCAAACCACCGGAATCAACGCCCTTAGGCGCTGCGGTCCAGTCGGCTGGAACCCCTGTTACATCGATACGGATGGGGAAGTCTTCGGTGTCGAGGCCGAGTGACCACGATCCGTCAGAACCGGTCGTCGTGTTGAGGACCGTCCCATCTTCGGTAGTGATAGCGACAGAAATACCTGCCACTCCATCATCGAGTACTGAAGCAAAGTCTGAGCTGACAAAGCTGTAGTCCTCTGTACGTTCGCCATCGGCGTCGTAATCCTGGAAAATCACACCAGAGCAAGTGGCTGGAGCGGCCGTGGCCGTTCCGGCTGTTACTGCGAGTCCCGCCGCAGCGACTGCCAGGACTAATGCGCAGGCGAACACAGTTCGTCTAAAAGCATTTCGCAACATGTTGCGTGTCCCTTGATCAAAAATCAGAGCGCTCCGTGCGCTCCAACGTTAAGTAACGGCAAGAAACAACTTTTGGTTAAGCCTGCCACCCGGCCCAAATACAGGCGTCCTGGACCTGGGTACAGCGCACCTAAACCCACGGGCCTTTCGGTCCCCACTGCTGATTTTTCAATGATCTCGGATCGGGGCTCTGAAATTCGCCGCGACTTTCTTGCGACCTTTCAGCCGACTTCGCACGCACCCAATTTTGGTCGCGAAGCGTATGGGTCGATCGGCCTAGGACTGCTCGAGAGCCTGATTGAGATTGCCGCTTCGCAGACCTTCGAGGTCGAGGGTTACGTAGGTGTAGCCGGCCTGCTTGATCGCTTTGACGATGTCATCACGCCGTTCGAGCACGGCTTGAAGCGACTCCACGGGCACCTCGATCCGGGCGATCTCTTCGTAGTGGCGGACACGAATCTCACCGAAACCCATCTGTTTGAGAGCCAGCTCCGCGCCCTCGACAGACCGCAATCGTTCGATCGTGACAGGGGTGCCATAGGGGATGCGTGATGCCAAGCATGCCGCGGCTGGTTTCTCGGCGGTTTCAAGGCCAAGCTCACGACTGACCGTGCGCACCATCTCCTTGCTAAACCCAGCGTCGACCATGGGGAACGTCGCGCCGCGTTGAGCCGCCGCGTGCTGGCCAGGTCGATGGTCTCCGAGATCGTCGAGATTTACACCTAGGACAACGGTTGCGTCGAGTGAGGCTGCCACTGGTCCAACCACGTCCATCAGCGCGTCTTTGCAGTGAAAGCAGCGATTGGCATCGTTCACCCGGTAGGCCGCGTTCTCCATTTCGATGGTTTCGATCTCGCGCCAGTCGAGCCCCCATTTTTGGGCAAGGTGGCCGCAATCACTCCGCTCGATCTCGGCCAACGATGGCGATATTGCGGTAACAGCTACTGCGTTCTCCGCACCAAGAGTGTCTTTGGCAACGTAGGCCAGCAATGCCGAGTCGACTCCCCCGCTAAAGGCAACAACAACCCGTTCCAGAGTGCGCAATTCATCCCGCAGGGCCTCGAGGTGCTCCATATCCCTACAGTTTGCTCAACTTCGCAGCATCCTCCACATCCGGGCCAAAGTTGCTTGGTCCCCCTCTAGGGGTCGCGCCTCACTTACTTCTTCTCGACCACCCACTATTAGCGCGCTTGGGGTCGCGCTTCACTTACTTCTTCCCCCAAAAGCGTTGCTTTTAGCTTGAACCTGCGAATAGCACTCTGCGGTCTTCGATCCAACTGCTCAACGCAAGACACCCAAGACTGCTGGAAATTAGGCGAAATCCAGTAAAAGAAAGTGAGGCGCGACCCCGATCGCGCTGACGGTGATGGGGAAAGTAAAAGAAAGTGAGGCGCGACCCCAAAACATCGCCCGGCGAGCCGTGGAGCGACGGTCAGGCTACGGTGTGCGCTCATGGAGACCGAAGTGAAAATTGGTTGGTTCGCCAGCCACGAGTCATATCAACCCGAGGTGCTAATCGACCAGGCTGTTCTGGCGGAAAAGGTCGGCTTCGATGTCGTCTTTGCGTCGGACCATTTCCACCCGTGGGTCGACCAGGAGTCGGCGTCTGCATTTGTGTGGAGCTGGTTTGGCGCCGCTGCCGCGCTTACCGAACGGGTTGAGTTTGCTCCTTCGGTCACAGCGCCGCTCTACCACTATCACCCGGCGATGATCGCCCAGGCCGCGGCGACCATCGATCGTTTGTCGAACGGTCGGTTTTTCCTGGCCGTTGGAACAGGTGAGAACATCAACGAAGGCCCAATGGGCTTCAAATTCCCCCGCTATAAGGAACGTATTGCCCGAATGGGTGAGGCGCTCGAGATCATGCACCGACTATTCGATGGTGAGAAGGTCGACTTCGACGGCGAGTACTACACCGTCGACAAGGCCAAGCTCTACAGCCCTGCGGTTTCCGAAATGCCGATCTACCTTGCGGCAGGTGGGCCGAAGTCCGCCGCCTTCGCTGGCCGTCACGCCGACGGAATCACCACATCGGTCAAGGACCCAGCAGACACGATAGAAAAAGTCATCACCCCGTTCCGCGAAGCTTCGGCTGAAGCTGGACGTGGCCGGCTCCCAATCATGTGCACCCGCTGGGTCGTACTGGCCGAGGACGACGACGAAGCTTGGGAGGCTCTCTCTACGATGCGCGGGTTGCGTGCCCCTGGCCGCCTTGAAGCGGTCGACCCAATGGTCCTTCGACAACGAGCAGACGAGTTGGATCGCGACGAAGTCTTGGGCAAGTTCACGGTCGTGTCGTCGATGGACGAAGTGTTCGACGCCTACGCTCCGTTCGTCACCGACATCGGTGCCCAGTACATGTCGATTCAGGTTGCCTCTGTCGACCCAACGTCAACGATCGAGAGAGTGGGCAAAGAAGTGATTCCGGCGCTTCGAGAACTCAAGCCACCAGAACACTAGACATGGGCTGGCTCCGGTCAGATGTCGATCCTGAATTCTGACAAGCGGTCGTACGCGTCTTGAGCCTCGGGCAAAACAGCCTGTGCTGGCTCGTTGAGTTCGATCTGCTTGGGAACGAATGGCTCCCAACCGGTCGACTCCCACACTCGGTGATACCAGTGCGGTGCCCAGACACCGTCCTCGGGCTTCGGTCCTGACGGCCAAGAAAGCATCACCTCATCGAACTCAAGACCGACCCGTTCACACATCTGAGTAAGAACGTCCCTCGGGCTCTTCAAAAGAGTTGTGCTGTCGATCACGATCGGTTCGTTCCCGTCCGCAAGCGCAGTCTCGAGAATCGAAATCAGTTCGTTGAAGCCCGTGTCCTCCAGAGTGAGATCGGGGATCTGAACCTGCAATGACGAGAGCATCTCGACGGGGTCTCTAGTCAGAAGAACGTTGGTCCCAGCCGCCATGAAACCTCGGTCGAGATCGAGCAGCTGCTTTGCCATGTGCTTGATGAACACGACCGGGGTGTCATAGTCGGCGAGCAACACGTCTCGAACTACCGCCTCGCCATCGTCATCTTGGGAAGCGATCACCTCGTCGTTGGCGGGGTGAACCTTGCCCGTTTCAGACAGGTAGTAGGCATACAACGGCTCATCGACGACGGTGGTGTCGACCCGCTGCCGCCATGAATACATAAGGGCGGTCGAGAGGTTTCTCGGACTCGACCACACGTTGATACGTAGCGTCATGACACTCCGCTCATGTGTGCGCTGTCACCTCGGCGTCGATCGCTGACCGATAAAGCTCGATCAGACGCTTGGTCATCTCGCCCATGCCCGTCCCGGTTCCAATCATGCGACCATCGACCTCACGGACTGGAGTCAGCCCGCCGAAGGTGCCCGTCACGAACACCTCTTCCGCGGCGTACACATCGGTGAGAGAGAAGTTCTTCTCGTGAACGGTAAGGCCAGCATCGCGTGCGGTTTCGATGACTAGAGCTCGCGTGATGCCGGGCAGGTTGTACATGCCGGTTGAGGTCCACACCTCGCCGCGTCGCACGATGAAGAAGTTGGTGGCGTTACAGGTTGCCACTGCACCGTTGACGTCGAGCATCAACGCCTCGTCGGCACCCGCACCCACCGCCTGAATGAGGGCGATTACCTCGTGCAGCTTCGAATGGCAATTGAGGTTCTGGTCGAGAACGTCGGGACCTGGACGGCGAACCGTTGCGGTGAACAGCGAGATGCCATCGGTCGCCACGGCTGGGTCCGCCAACTTGTGTTCGGCGATGATGACCGTATTTGGTCCGCCAATGCAGTTGGACGGATGCTGCGACGGTGTCTTCTTGTCGCCTCGGGTAATCATCAGGCGGACGTGAACGTTGTCGGTCATGTCGTTCGCACGAACCGTCGCCTCGAGCGCTTCGACGATCTGTTCCCGACTTCCAATATCGAGATCGATCGCCTTCGCACCGGCGAACAATCGATCGAGGTGGCGATCGAGAAAGACGAACACGCCGTGGTGAAGGCGAATGCCTTCCCAGATTCCATCGCCGACGAGGAAGCCGCTGTCGAAGACCGAGATCTTGGCCTCGTCACGATGGAAAAACTCGCCATTGATGTAGACCTGTACATCGGCGTTGCGTTCGTCGACAACAGCCGAGTGTGTGCTCGGACGCGTCGTTTGGCTCACGCGCCACTCCAATCGAGGGTCATCCACCCAGACAACGATTCGCCCGGCTGGAGAATGTGCGGCGCACGGTTGATGTCGTTGGGCGCACCCGACTGTGGCTCGATCGCCATTGCGTGCTCGGGCTGGGTAAACACCACCCAATGGTCGAAGTTGGACGTGAGTGCGAGTGTGAACTCGCTGCCCCATCGCAGGACCGGGGTTTTGGTGACGCCGATGAACGTCTCGTCCCACGGCCCCTCTGG
>CAZHUR010000065.1:0-9561 GCA_964535395.1 uncultured Acidimicrobiales bacterium | reverse complement strand
CGACCGCCGCGACCACAACGCGGTGCTCTACCTAACTGAGCTACAGCCACCATGCTTTGAAGCGGCCTTCACTATAGAGGTCTTCGTCAACCTTGGCCACGTTGCGGGCGACTCATGCAGCGTTGTGCTCGTCTGAGTTAGCGGTGGAGTTTCCGTGTTGACTACGAATCGGGCTGCCCAACAAGAAGCCCTGAGCGTGTGTTGCGCCCGAATCTCGGGCCGCCAGAAGCTGTTCGGGGGTCTCCACCCCTTCGACGATCAACAACATCTCCAACTCGCGACATGCCTTGCCGAGTCCGCCCAACATCGCCCGGCTGCGAGGATCATCCAGCTTCTGAGTGAACGACGGGTCGATCTTGACCGAGTAGACGGGCATCGTGATCAGATACTCAAAGGTCGAGAACCCGGTGCCAAAGTCATCGATGGCGAGCCGGACACCCATATCGGTGATCATGTCGATCGCTTTTCGACCCTCGCTGAGCTGGTCGATGAGGTAACTCTCAGTCAGTTCGATCGTGAGCAGTTCGGGTGCAAGGTCGTATGCGTCCAGAGACATCGCCACGGTCTCGACAAAGTCGGGTCGACCGACCTGAAGAGCGGACACGTTTACGTGAATCGAGATCGGACCCTCTTCTTCATCGCGCTCCCGATTGATCTGAGCAGCTGCGTAGACCGATTCGTTGACGATCCACTCGCCGAGTTCGCCCATCAAACCACTCTGCTCAGCGATTGGAATCATCGTCGATGGATCTACCGAGCCGAGTGTTGGGTGATCCCAACGGAGCAGAGCTTCGGCGGCGACCGGCTCGATCAGATCTTCGATCGCAAAGATCGGTTGGAACGCGAGGTCGAGGTTGTTGGTGCCGATCGCTTGTCGAAGATCGCGGCGCAGCGCAAGCGGGGAGACCGGGTTGCCCGCATCGGGGGTGTGATAGGGGCTGGCCTGGTTCCTGCCCGCACGCTTTGCCTGGTACATGGCGTGATCGGCCATCTGGAGAACCTTGCGCACCGTCGAGCCAGGCTCGGCGAGGGCTACGCCGATGCTGCCACTGAGCTCGATTGTCGTGTCTTCCAACTTGAACGGCGCACGCATGAGGGGGAGAAGGCGATCAGCAAACTCCATGGCCCGTTCGTAGTTGTCGACATCTTGGACGATCATGACAAACTCGTCGCCGCCGAGCCGGCCTACGAGGTCTGAGCCACGGCAGGCGTCGATGAGTCGTTCGCCGAACTCGGCAATGACACGGTCGCCGGCTCCGTGGCCGAGCGAATCGTTGACCTGCTTGAAACCGTCGAGGTCGAGCAGCATCACAGCAAACGGTTTGCACGACGGATCGTCGAGCATTTCAGCCAGGTTGTTCTCGAGTGCTCGACGGTTGTGAGCACCCGTCATTGGGTCGGTAAAGGCTTCGATCTCCAACTGGTTCGAACGCGTGACGTCATCGGTGACGTCTTCGAGTGAACCGACGAACTCGACGTCGCCCAGGCCAGAACGAACTCGCCGCGTCCGTACGCGCAGGACTCGGGCGTTGCCTTCAAGATCGAACTGAATGTCGAACAACGCTTCTTCGCTGGTTTTGAATAGTTCTGGCACCGCGGTTGAAAGCGGCTGTCCATCGACCGTCTCGAGTGTGTCGAAGTCGAAGTCCTCGTGATCGCCGAAGATCTCCGCGAACTTGCTGTTCTTGTAGACGACTTTGCCCGACTCAGAGAGGCGGAAAATTCCATGGGGGATGGTCTCGGAGATGTTTCGCAAACGGTCCCGGCTCTGCTGGGCCCGGTGAGCGCGAAGGTTCTGTGTGGCGCTCACCATGACGAAGTCGACTTGACTCCCGTTGTGAAAGAAGGTGATCTGCTGCCACGGTTCGAGGTTGCTGTGCTTTTGGGCAAGTTCTGCTGAGCAGGAGCTTGCCCCGGTAAGAGCAGACTCGACCCAACAATCCAAAATGTCGTCGTAGCTCTCGCTGCTGACGAGTGAAGCAAGACTTGGAGCCTCGGCATCGAGATCGATTCCGAGTGCCTCTTGGAGTTCGTCGTCGAGTGCGATCAACTGCATCGTCGAGTCGCAGGAGCCTCGGTAGACCGCTGGCTCTTCGTCGAGCGTGACGAGATCGCCGATGCCGACGCTGGGGTGTGAGATGAAAACGAGGTGTTGTCCGTCGGTTGTGAGCACCACGCTGAGATGCGCGGTCTCCGATTCATCGTTCGTGAGCATGTGAGCCGCGCCT
This sequence comes from uncultured Acidimicrobiales bacterium, assembly GCA_964535395.1. Classification (GTDB taxonomy): domain Bacteria; phylum Actinomycetota; class Acidimicrobiia; order Acidimicrobiales; family SHLQ01; genus SHLQ01. Next base: position 7,333 of record CAZHUR010000065.1, on the reverse strand, counting down.
CGTAGACGGGCAGCGCGAGCAACCTGGACGGCCTTGGTGAAGTCCGTCAATCCAAATTCGAGCGCTTCGGGGAGCTGTGGCATGGCTCGCAGAATTATGGGGAGTTGCTCGGTCTCGAGGCGTCCCAGGAGTCCCCATCGGTGCACAGCAACGCGCGCGTCGCGGTGCTCGCGCAGAAACTCCTCTAGGGAGCGCGGGAGGGATACCTCCGTCTTCGTTGCTGTCACATCGTTGTTAACGACGTTTTAGAGGTCCCAATTAAGGGTGTATTCGAACCCGTGCGAGGGAATTGATTTCTCGCGCTTCAGCTAGCCTGGAAGCGCTGCCCCCGTGGCCAAACTGGATAAGGCAACGGGCTTCTATCCCGTCGACTGCAGGTTCGAGTCCTGCCGGGGGCGCTACTACATCAATTTTCGCTAAACGCGGCTGGGCGGGGGTTTGCGACGGGTCCAGCGTGAGGCCCTGCCGAGCAGGGGAGTGAGGGCCAGCGACGACAGCGGGGCATGCCATAGATAACCCTGTCCGAGCGGCACTTCAAGGTCTCGAAGAATGTCGGCCTGAGGAATCCGCTCGACTCCCTCAGCAATCGCCACGCGGCCCTCGGCCGCGACGATGTCGAGGATTGCTTTCAAACGGGCTTCGGCGCGAGGGTCTACATCGATCTCCGAAACGAACGACTTGTCGATCTTGACCGTGTCACTCGGGATCTGAACGAGTCGATCGACGTTCGATCCCTCGATGCCGAAGTCATCGATCGCAATCTTGATGCCTCTGCTGCGCAAAATATGAAGCGAGTTCATGAGGTCGTCTTCGTGAGCGTGCAGTCGTTGCTCGGTCACTTCGATCTGAAGCATCGTTGGAGGAACCCGGTTCTGGCGGAGTGTGTCGAAGATCTTGCGGTGGCTCTCGGGATCTGACACGTGGTCGGGCGCCAGGTTAAACGACATCGTGAACTCTTCGCCGATGACCCCACGAGACAACCACTCGCTGAGCTGGGCGATCGAGCGGCTCATGATGACGAGGTCGAAGTTGTCGAACTCGCTCTGTTCGGTGCCGGGCGGCAGGAACGTCGACGGGTCGAGCATTCCAAGCACCGGGTGCATGTAGCGGGCGAGTACCTCAACGCCGACGATCGAGCCGTCTTCGATGTTGACGACAGGCTGGTAGACCAGCCGGATCTGGTCGGGGGAGAGCTCGACGTTGGCGTCTTGGCCGGACGCTGATTGACGAAGCCCTCGTCGTCGTTCCTTCTCACGGTACATCGCGAGGTCTGCGTTTCTCAGAATGCTGTCGGGGGTATCGGTGTGCTTGGCAATGGCAATACCGACCGAACCGCCGATTCGTAGTGAGGTGTCGCTCACCGCAACTGTTGCATCGAGCGCTCGATCGACCTTGGCTGCCAACTCGCGAGCCTCTTCGGGTTCAGCCTTGATGAGCACACAGAACTCATCGCCACCGAAGCGGGCGATCAGATGCTTCGACGGGACGACCGAGGCCAGTTGTGACGCCACGAATTTCAACACTGTGTCGCCGGCTTCGTGGCCTTGTGAATCGTTGATGCCCTTGAAACCGTCGATGTCGCAGAAGATCAGGGCGACGGGCTTACGTTTGCCCAGTGCGTCAGTGAGTTCGTCTACGAGACGGGAGCGATTGGCCAGACCTGTTAAGGGGTCGTGAGTGGCGCGATGCTGCAACGTGGCAGCCGATTGCGAACGGAGCTCTGCTTCGGCTTGCAGTCGGTCGTCGAGCGACTGGAGGCTGCGCGACAAGATGCCAATCTCGTCGTCGTTGTCGTCGTGGAGAGGAGTTTGGAGACGGTCTCTGAACAAGTCCTCAGCGCCAGTTACGACGCGCTGCAGTCGCCGCCGGATCAGAATGATCGGGATGAAGGAAATTAGGGCCACAGCAACGAACGCTGGAATGAGCCACGGCGGCGGGCCGCTCGCCCCAACGTCGGCAGCGGGCACAGCCGCGATGGCAACCCATTCAGCCCCGACGACACGCCGCACCGAGACGACAGATTGAACACCTCGTAGGTCTGAAACGGTGTTCGTAGCCTCGCCCCGGCCGGAGAGCACGTTGTCGACGAGATCTCCGAAGGGGTTGTCGATCACCTCGCCGGTCGAGCCGACCTCAGCGGGGTTCAAAAGGACGATGTTTCCCTCGTTGTTTCGAACCGCCAACATCACGTTCGTGGCGCTGATCTCGCCAACAGAAGCAACACGCTCGATGAGAGTGCTCGCGTCGTATGTCCCTACCAAAACCGCTCGTTCGGTATCGGTCGAGTTGGGATCGGGTTCGAGCGGTGTGGCGATCAGGACGGTGATCGTGCCATCGAGAGTCTGTGTTGGGCCGAGAACGGTTTCGGTTCTAGCGCGTTCAAGCACGTTGTCCGAAGCATCGAGCAGTGATCCACTGTTTCCCGAGACCACCTCGACTGCGAAGAAGCCGGCTTCGCGAGCCGCATCGCTGTCGGGCTGAGTGTTGCCGTTGACCGTCGACGCCAAAAGTTCGAGACGTCGAGATGCCGAGTCGAGGTCCGAGGCAATGACAACTTCGATTGAACCAGCTAGTGCCTCGACCGACTCGACCGCAATGTTCCGCGCGCTATCTCCCTGCGCCGAAATAGCGAACAACACAACCGCGCTCGCGGCCACGATGCTGAAGACGACGACTACAGCGAGTCGTCGTCCGACGGTCATTCGAAACATCGGGTTACGACTTCGGCGGTTTCAGGCGGTCGTAGATGCGCTTGCAGTCGGGGCACACCGGGAAGTCGTCTGGCTTACGGGTCGGAACCCACTTCTTGCCGCAGATTGCCCGCACAGCCTTGCCGGTGACCGCGCTTTCGGTGATCTGATCCTTCTTGACATAGTGCGCGTACTTGTCGTGGTCGCCATCGTCGGTGTTGGCCGGGGTAGTAGTTGTGTCCGGGGTCGTCAGTGTGTCGCTGTCTGAACTTACGATGGGTTCGACGTCATACTCGGTCATAACGCCCAATGGTAAGGCTCAGCAGGCCGTTTGTCAGACTCGATTTTTGACCAAGTCGTTAAACGGGCAGTGAGCAGATCGTCGTTGCGAGTTCGGCTACGACCTCACTCAAATCTTCTGACTCGCGAACCACGCGATCAGCGAGACTCTTTGTTGGCTCCACGTACTTGTCGTGCATGGGTGCCACAGAAGCTTCGAACTGAGCCCGGATGTTCTCTTCGGAACGCCCACGTTCGTTGATATCGCGCTCAAGGCGCCGAGCAAAACGGGTCTCTTCAGAGCATTCACGGAAGATCTTGAAGTCGAATCGCTCGGCAAGTTCGGGGAACGCAAACAACAAGATGCCCTCGGCAATGATGATCTCGCTCGCCGGTCGGATATCGAGATCGTCTGCTCGTTGGTGCTGGCTGAAGTCGTAGACCGGGATCGCAACGTCGAGGCCTTCGAGCAGCCCGTCGAGTTGGTAACCAAACAAGTCGGCGTCGAGCGAATCGGGATGGTCGAAGTTGACGGCCTGGCGGTCGTCGAACGACAACTTGCGCAGATCTTTGTAATACGCATCGAACGGAATGATCGAAACACGATCTGGCCCGACTTCTGCTTGTAGTTCGTTCGCTAGCCGGGTCTTTCCAGATCCACTGCCACCAGCGATTCCAATGAGGATCGGTGTCATCGATTGATCAACATATCGCGCTGAGAGCGTTCGCTCAGCACTCGCCTAAGTAATTTGTTGCGATAGGTTGGACTCCGATGAGCTCAATGACCAGCTTCGAACTCGTAGACGCGGTGGAAGATGACATCGCCGAACTCATGAAGACCCACCTTGAAAAACGCCCCACCTGGTATGCGCACGAGTTTGTGAAGTGGGAACAAGGACGCTCCTTTGTCGATGAGCCTTGGGACGAGTCGGAGAGCACACTTAGCCCTGAGGTCCGCGAGACGCTCATTCTCAACCTGCTCACCGAAGACAACTTGCCGTACTACCACTTCTCGATCGCACGGCACTTTCCGTCCGATTCAGCGATTGGTCGTTGGACGCGTCGGTGGGTGGCCGAAGAGAGTCAGCACTCAATCGCAATTCGCGACTACTTGCTCACCAGTCGAAACTGCGACCCGAAGGCTCTCGAAGACGACCGCACCGCCATGATCTCCAAAGGCTGGGATGCGCCGTGGACCGATCCGGTCGACATCTTCGTCTACACATCGGCCCAAGAATTGGCGACCAGGGTGTCGCATCGCAACACGGGTCTAAAGGCCGATGATGAGGTGGCCTACGAAATCATGAAGCGCGTGGCCGCAGACGAGAACTATCACTACATCTTCTACAAGGGCATCGTTCAGGCAATGGTGCAGCACGACCCGTCGACGGTTATTCGTTCGATGCGCAAGGTGTATGAGAACTTCGACATGCCGGGTACCGTCGCCCCGCAGTTTCGCCGACGAGCCACCCATGCAGCACGTGCGGAGATCTACGACATGCGGATCCACGCAGAGAAGATCATCGCCCCGGTGTTGCGCGAGTTCAAGATCGAAACTCTCGAAGATCTCACGCCTGAGGCCGACGAAGATCGCGAAGCTCTCCTTGCCTTGCCTGGGAAGATCATCGAGCGCGCCGAGCGCCTGGAGCGCCGGGCAAAGTCCAAAGTCGGCGCTTAGGCCGTAAGCAGCGCAACCAACTCCGCGACAGCATTGTCGGCTATTGCCTGCAACTCGTCGTCTGTTCGGTCCTGAATCGGATGGGAGACAAAGACGCTGGCTGGGGCAAAACCCAACCGCTCGCTCTGAGCCTCCGCAGCTTCGATGAACTGGTTGGAGGCAACGAGGACCCCGGGGATGCCGCGCCGTTCGAGGTCTGTGATGTCGTGCACACTGCACGACGTGCACGAGCCTCAATCGGCTAACGCTTCGATGACCGCGTCACAACTCGTGGCGATCTCATGACGGAGATCGACCGGCGCTGGCTTTGAGAAAGTCGGCTTCTTGTATCGGATCGTGCCGATGTCGAGTCCATGAAGTTGCTCCTCGACGCGATCTAGAAAGACATCGCCGCGCGCCTTAGAGATGTCGAGGAGACCGACGGTCTTGCCAGCGAGCGATGCTGGACGCGCGCTCTGTTCGATGACCTGCGGTGTCGACTCGTCGGTCGGGTCGAGAACCTTGATGCTGCTCATGGATGAATCTCCTTGGTAACTGGTGCGCTGCCCATGTCGTTGTTGACCCAGCCGCCGATGATCGATGAGAACAACCCGGCATCGGCGCCGGCGTGCACGATCATCAGGCCACCTGGGCCATTGTCATCGAACTTGGGAACGGTCGTGTCGGCAAAGACCTCGGGGAGTCCTTCGGCAATTCCGCCCGCGCCACGAATCATCGATGCGCCGTCCATCTCGAGGGCCTTCGCCAAAGCTGCGCGGAACTGAGCTTTACTCCAGCCGGCCTCACGGAATCGGTTGGCGTGCTCGGGGCACAGGACGAGCATGGCGTCGAAGGCCATTGCCAGCCGTGGCGACACGACCGTCTTGAGGTGCTCGGCCAGGGACAGAACGAGAGCGTCGGGGTCACGGGTCAATTGATCGAATAGAACTCGAGGTGACTCTCCTGCGAAGGCGGTGACCGTGTTGGTTCCAGCTTCGAAACCCCGGTCGACCGAGAACGGCTCCCATGGCGAACCCTCTTCGTCTTCGGGAAAGCAGAAGCCCAACTTTGCCGGCGAGCCGTGAGTTGCCCGATCGATCTCGCCGGGCAGGCCGCCGCCGACGTTTCGAATCGTGAGCTGCACCGCACGACCAATCGTCGAGTTTGCGCGATTGCCTTGGCCGAGAACGTTCCCCTTTGCGTTCATGCCAATGGCATGTCGAATCGGCCCGTTCACCACGAACACGGGGCCGTTGGGCATCGTGGTGCACAACAGGCCGTGCATGTTGAACTCGTCGGTGCACACCGCTTCGAGGGCGGTAATGACGACCGGCAGGTATTCGGGCAGGCACCCGGCCATCACGGCGTTGATGGCGATCTTCTCAACGGTGAGTTCGACCAGTGTCGGTGGCACGGTGCACACCACATCGGCGGGGGAGCGGGTCGTGCCTCCGAGCATCTTGAGAACGCGATCTGCCGTCGGTGGCACGAGGGGAAGACCGTCGCTCCAGCCCCGGTCGTGCATTGCTTCAAACTCGTCTTCGAGGTCTGCAAACTCGACCACGCGACTGACCACACCGCTGTCACCGAACTTCGCGTTCAAGGCATCGGCGCGGTCGGGGTCGACACTCATGGATCCACAGCCCGGCCGCTGGTCGGGCAGGCCGTCCCCGATTCCGGTAACCCCAGTGAAGGCTTCCCACTGTTCGCGGTGCCATCCAACGGTGCGGTCGGCTTCGGCGCCGTCGACCTGTTTGATCAAGGTCGGCACGGTCTCGATGTCGGCATGCCACGACAGCGCAAGGTCTTCGTCGTGAGCAACATCTAGGCCTGAGACGGGTGGGAACGAAGCATCGTCCTGGACGATGATTTGAGCGAGCTGACCCGAATCGATCAGCTGCTGCAACACGGGCACCACGGTTACGCAGGTCTCGCAATCCTGCTTCACAAATGCGATCAACCCATCGGCTACCTGTGTCATCAACTACCCCCGGCGATCACAATAGATGACTACGTCCGGACAGTCCCCATCACAAACTCGTGTTGCTGACTGCTACTAGTCGTGGAACGCGTACCAGTCGTCACCAAGATCGGTGACCGTCGGACTCCAAACCTCGTTCCACTCGGACGGGGGTCCGTCGGGAGCAAAGATGAGCCCGTACACCGAGTAGTAGTCAGTGCAGGGTTCGGTGAAGATAACGGCATCGCCGACCTTGGTGATGCTGCAGATCTCGTAGGAACCAATTGGGCCCGGGTCCCGCACAAGAAGACCCTCTGCGAATTGACGATCTTCGAGCTCAGTGACCGCACGGTCGAACTCGGATTGACTGAATTCGAATCTCACGCGTTCTGGCATGTCGCTGCCAACTAGAAGAATGGCTCCGGCAGTGATCACGGGGGCAACCGGCCAGGCCCAAAGGCGCTGCATCGACCGACTGGAACTGAACAACCAGAAGACTAGTCGGGCGACGTAGACACAGCCGAGAAGCAAAAAGTGAGTAGTTGCTAGATCAGGTGGGGTCGGGTCAGCGGCAGGCGAGTTCCAATCTTCCCAGAGCACCAGAGCGAACGTGAGAACGAGAACCGCATGAAACACAAGCCCTCCAGGTTCGACCGCCGGTTTCGATTCAGCAGGCGCGACATCGGTCTCGGCTGGTTGCTGTTCCGCAATCGTGTCCACGGTGCCGTATCGGCCACTTCGCTCAGC
>CAZHUR010000064.1:0-9800 GCA_964535395.1 uncultured Acidimicrobiales bacterium | reverse complement strand
GGCTTGTTCGTCCTGATGTTCATTGGACGCAAGGAAGATGAGGAGATCGTTAGCTAAGCAACGACGATAGAAGCGTAGAAAAATGAACGTGTCCCCGCCGTTAGGCGGGGACACGTTCGCGTCTATTCGGTGCCTGTCAGGTGTGGCTAGCGGACGGTGACCCAGGTTGGAACCACACGAGGGTGGCGGGTGTAGACGATCTGCCACAGCTGAAGATTGCGTATCCGGAACGCTGCTGCCGAAGTCAAAAGGTAGTGGTTCCATGTGCGACGGAAGCGGTTGTCGTAGTTCGGGATCTCGTCCCAACGTCCGGAGATGTTCTCCCACCATGCCATCAACGTATTGTCGTAGTCCGGTCCAAAGTTGTGGACGTCCTCTGTAGAGAAGTAACGCTGGGACGCCTCGGTCAGTTGGCCGAGCGAGGGAGTTACTCCGCCGGGGAAGATGTACTTGTCGAACCATGGATCGGTCCGGTTCTTGGTTTCGTTCGAACCGATCGTGTGATGCAGCATCTGGCCATCGGGGGCCAGCAGTTCGTCGCACTTGTCAAAGAAGCTCTTGAAGTTCTTTGGACCAACGTGTTCGAGCATGCCAACTGAGGTAATGCGGTCGAACGTGCCAGTAACCGATCGATAGTCGAGCTGTTTGATCGTGACGGGAAGACCCTGAGTACGTTCACGGGCGAGCCGTACCTGTTCGATCGCAGGTGAGATACCCACGACTTCGGCTCCGTACTTGGAGGCCGCGTACTTGGCCAAGCCACCCCAGCCGCTTCCGATGTCGAGCAATCTCATGCCGGGTTCGAGGCGCAGCTTTCGACAGATCAGGTCGAGCTTTTGGATCTGGGCGTCTTCGAGGCTGACGGCATCTTGCCAGTAACCGCACGAATAGATCATCTCCGGGTCGAGCATGCGCTCGTACAAATCGTTGCCCACGTCGTAGTGAGCTGAAGCGTTCTGCTTTGCTCTCGTCAGGTTCTGCCGGTTTATCAGTTGGCTCACAACCGTGTCGACAAGCTGAGCCTTGCTTGGCTTGAGAACATCGTTCGGCCGTAGTTGGAGAACCTTCTCCAACATGAGGTCGGTCCTCTCGCAGTCCCACCACCCATCTTGATACGCCTCACCAAAGCCAAGCTCACGATCACGAATGATCCTGTCCCAGATCCGGTCGTCATGAATTTGGATATCCCATAGTGCCGAGCCGTTTACTTCGACACCGGCGGCTTCGAGGAATCCTCGAAGAATTTGTTCTGCACTCACTTGCTGAAGATCTCCCACACAAAGTTACTGATGCCTAAGGTTGCACTGATTTTGCGGAATCTTCAAGTGGGCCGTATTTCCTAGAGGAACGGCAGCTCCTGAATCGTTGCGTTTGCCAAGCCTTGAGGTGTTCGCACTTGGACGGTCTCAGCAGCTTCAACGACCGATCGAAGCACTTGGGCGAGACCAATTGTTCTCGAGAGTCGAGGACTGTGGACGACCGCACTTAGCGTGCCTACTTCTTCATTGCCGAGTGTTACCGGCGTACGGGTCGGTAGTGGCCACGGCTCGGTGAGTTCTCCCTCGACGTTGAGGCCAACGAACAAACGCTCAGGTCCGCCAGCCGCAACCACTGCCGCGAGTGCAGCCTTCCCGATGTAGTCGACGTCTGTATCGGTGTCGACGTAGCGGCCCATGCCCACCTCGAATGGGTTCGAATTAGGAGTGTGGTCGCCCCCATAGGACAGCAGTCCGCTCTCGACGCGTTCGACATGATTTGGAGCGCCAGGCCCAATGTCATACCTCTGTCCAGCGGTTGCGATCATGTCCCACAACTCGTTCCCTCGGCTGCCATCTTGGAGGAACAGTTCGAAGCCTCCCTGCTTGCTCCACCCAGACCTGCAGAGGACGAGAGGTATGCCGGCCAGGTCGGTCTCGATGAAGCGAAACAGTTTGATATCGCGAACGTGCTCGCCGAAAAGATCAGCGATGAGATCTTCGGCCTTTGGGCCCTGCACCGCGAGGGGCGATACGTCGGGTTCGGAAACCTCAGCGTCGAAGCCTTTCTCTGCAACGATGCCTTTGCACCACAAGATCATGTCGTTGTCGGCAATCGAAAACCAATAGCGGTCACCGCTCAACTTCATCAGGACGGGATCGTTGAGAATGTTGCCAGCGTGGTCGCACATTGCGACGTACTTGCCTTGTCCTTCGACGATGTTTGAGATGTCTCGGCTCGTGAAGTACTGCGCGGCAACGTGCGCATCAGGCCCGCTTATCTGCACCTGGCGTTCGACGGCAACGTCCCACATCGCGACGCCGTTGATCAGCCGGTCGTATTCAGCCTCAAGGTCACCAAACGATAGGGGCACCACCATCTTGTTGTAGATCGAGATGTGTGTGGCCCCCGCCGCGACCGTTGAGTCGTGAAACGGGGTCATGCGCAGCCGAGGGCTCATCGTGATGCGAAACATCACGAGAGTATGGCGTTGATAAATCAGCTGTGTCGAACCCGCGGGAAGGCTCGGCTCAGGACGAATGGAGGCTCGTTCCTAAATCTGGAAGGAGCGTGAAGCTTAGAAGGGGACTCCGCCGGGAAAGATCGGAGTGATCGATCCCTTGGGCACTACGACGGCCCGGTTGTTCAAGACCTTGTCGTAGAGGGTCTTCTTCTCTCCGTCCCAAAGCATCCAGAGCGAGCCGAGTGGAAGCCCGCACAGAACCGAGTTGAAGATGCCGCCGACAAACCAGCGGATGGTCGAACCGCCCCAGCCAAGTCGTTCTCCAGAGTCGGTTTCGATTTTGATTCCCTGCATGCGTTGGCCTGGTGATTGTCCAGTGAGAGCAATGCCACCGACGATCACATAGAACGCCAGCGCGAAGACGGCGAGGTAGAGCACGATTCCCACCAGGGTTGCGAGAGTGCTGCTAACTACCGAGATGATCGCCGAGATGATCACCACGCCGATGATCAACGCAATGACGAGACCGGTGTCGATCAACCGGGCAATAAGCCGAGGTACGAACTCGGCTGGAGTCCCCATCTGTTGAGGGGTCGATCCCTCAAAATTCTGTGGATGATCACCGAACTCAGGTGGTGGTGTATCGAATGAATCGGTCATTTACTGTCCCCGCTTTTGTAAAAAGGTTGCTCAAAGTCGTATTCGACGTTCCCGATTTCTTACCACGTTGCGCGCGAGCTTCGTCGGACATTCTTGATCTAGACGTCTGGCCGGTACCCGGTCATCTCTCGCTGACCGCGATGTGGTACACACTGGACATGACACGACCCACGACCCTCGGTGAACTTATTTCAAGTGGTTGGACCTCGGTTTCGGTAGCCGAAGAACTGCGTCGAAACGCAGTGGCCCGGATACGAGCGGGCGAAGAACTCGTGCCTGCCGTGCTGGGCTACGAAGACACCGTCATGCCCCAACTTGAGAACGCGCTCGTAGCTGGCCACGACGTGATCTTCCTCGGAGAGCGAGGACAAGCAAAGACCAGGATGATCCGCGCGCTGACTGGACTGCTCGATGAGTGGATGCCGATCGTTTCTGGTTCGGAGATCAATGACGACCCAACCGCGCCGGTCTCGGCATATGCCAAGGGGTTGATCGCCGAGCACGGAGATGACACCAAGATCGACTGGGTTCATCGCGATCAGCGCTACGGCGAGAAGCTGGCAACTCCCGATACCTCGATGGCCGACCTGATTGGTGAAGTCGACCCGATCAAGGTCGCTGAAGGCCGCTACCTCAGCGATGAGCTCACCCTGCACTACGGACTTATCGCCCGCACCAACCGCGGCATCTTCGCCATGAACGAACTCCCAGATCTCTCCGAACGCATTCAGGTCGGTCTGTTAAACGTGCTCGAGGAACGCGACGTTCAAATCCGTGGCTTCAAGGTGCGCTTGCCGCTCGATGTTGTTCTTTTCGCATCGGCCAATCCCGAGGACTACACGAACCGCGGTCGAATTATCACACCGCTGAAGGATCGGTTCGGTTCTCAGATTCGAACTCACTACCCACTCGACGTCGAGACAGAGATGACGATCGTCGAACAAGAGGCGGAATTACCTCCTGCCGACATTGTCGAGGTACGCGTTCCGCGCTTCATGTTGGAGCTGGTGTCCGAGTTCTCCCAACAGGCCCGACAGTCGAGTCAGATCAGCCAGCGTTCCGGAGTATCGGTTCGCTTGTCGGTGGCGAACTACGAAGCGATCGTGGCCAATTCGATTCGGCGGTCGCTGAGCGCTGGCGAAGAAGTGGCAGTGCCGAGGGTTAGTGACCTGTCAGCAATGGCCGCTACTACGTCGGGCAAGATCGAGGTCGAAGCGTTCGAGGATGGCAGTGAAGGCAAGATCATCAACGCCCTGATCCGCTCGGCGGTTCACACGACCTTTATCGACTCGGTCGACCCCACGCTGTTCGGCCCGATCGTAGAAGCGTTTGATGCAGGAGAGACCGTCGATGTCGGCCCGGGCGTTGAGTCCGAGCAGTTCGTCCGGCTCGTTGAGGACATTCCATCGCTCCAGCCCGCGATCGACGAACTGTTTGAAGACGACGACATCGATCAAAAAGATCCAGCCGTCGTCGCGTCAGCGGTCGAGATGATTCTGGAAGGCCTGCACCTTGCCAAGCGCCTCAACAAGAACGACTACGGAGACCTCTCCCAATATCGCGGCCGTTCATGAAAAGTCGGTGCGGATAGTTCCGTTGCAGTAGCTAGCTTTTCGGTGGTTTTGATCTTGCGAAAACTCACATAAGCAGCGCAACCTAATCGCAACTTTTTCTTTACCGGGCCTTTCCGAGAGAGCGCTCACGGTGGGTGCTTCGCAACGAGCGACGTGCAAGCGCGGGTCCTCGAGGGAGAAGTTCTTTCGTGAACGAAGAAGAGATGAAGCCACGTTGGGCTGCTACGGCCGGACCTCGTACCGGAGCTGTCAGTCCACCACCTCCACCTCCGGGTTCGATGCCGACGACCTTGTCGCCGAAGCAGAAGCAAAGACCCAAACACGCCCCCAACTACGGCATTGGCTCACGCACCGAAGCGCCAGTGGCACGCTGGCACGAACTGGCCCTCATCCTCGGATCCGGTTTTCTCGCGAACCTCGCGTTTCGCACAAGTTTTGCCACAGCAGCTGCCGTCATCTCGGGAGTTCTGCTGATCGTGGCCCTGGCCTTTTCTGGACGCAAGCTGGCGCGTGATTCACTGGTCTTGATCGGGTTGGCGGCAGTGCTCCTGCCCTGGCTACTCGTTCGCTCAAACCCAGCGCTCACCGCTGTCACCATTCTGATGATCCTGATGTTGCTCGCTATCGCGACGGGACTGTCCCAGGCCGGACGGCTCGCCGATAGCAAGCTGAGAGGGCTCACCAAACACATGTGGGCTCTGTCCTATGAATGGTTCTTCGGAACGGTGATGGTCAAGCGACTCCTGATCGGAACCAGCTCAAGGCCGCAACGGTTTGCCCTACTTCGAGGAGCGCTCTTCGCAGCGCCGGTTCTGTTCGTGTTTGCACTGTTGCTGGCCTCGGCCGACGAAGTGTTTGCTCGGCTCCTCCTCATCGGGAACCTCCCGTCGGTGGTCGGTCACGTCATCGGGACGGGCTTGCTCGCCGTAGCATTTCTTGGCTACCTCAGCCGGCGTGCCCACGAAACACCGACCGGTGGTCACGAGAATCTCCGCCGGGTCGGCTCGCTCGAAGTGACGGTCGTGTTGGGAAGCCTCGCATTGTTGTTTTCGGCGTTCGTTGCAACCCAGGTGGTCGTCGCGCTGGGTGGAGCTGACCATGTGCTCGAAACAGAAGGACTTACCCAGGCGGACCACGCTCGTCGAGGGTTCTTCCAACTGCTTTGGGTTGCTGGGCTATCCATGGCGCTCGTCAGCCTGCTCCGTGCGGTCCGTAAGGCAGACGGTATTGACGACGGTATCGACGACCACACAACGTTCGCGAATCGAGATCGGTTCAGACCGCTCGCCATCCTCACGCTGCTGCTCACCGTCCTGATCGCCGGCATTTCGGTTCAACGACTACTGCTCTACATCGGCACCTTCGGACTCACGCCCTTACGACTGTGGTCTCTCATCGGCGCTGGAGCGATCGGTTTTGCGATCTTGATCTACGTCCTATCGGTTGGTGGGTATCGGTCTGGGCAGAGTTGGTATCCGGCCGTCGCCATCTTCCTCGGCTTCGGTGTGGTGTTCGGGCTGAACGTGCTCAACCCCGATGCAACGATCGCCAACTACAACATCAGCCATGCCGAGAATGGGCCGCCTCTCGACGTGGAGAGCCTCGCGCGGTTGAGTGACGACGCCACCTCAACGGTCGTCGACAGAGTCTCAGAGCTCGGAGTCGCCGAGTCGCGAGTCGTGGCCCAACTCTGCAGCCGCTTCGACCGGCAGACCGCCTACGGCGTGTTTGAGTACAACCACACGGCGGTCAAGGCAGACCGCCTACTCGACACCCTCTGTGTCCAGCCCCGCCCCGAGCGCGACGATTCGTTCGGCGACTTCGACTAATCAATGACTGAGGTTCGGCTGCGCTAGCCTCAGAGCGCATGAAACGAGTGTTCAGCGGCATCCAACCATCGGGCGAATTACACCTGGGCAACCTGCTCGGTGCGCTCATCAATTGGGAACGCCTCCAGGACGATAACGACGCCATCTATTGTGTTGTCGATCTGCACGCGCTGACGCTCCCACAGGATCCTGAGGTACTGCGCAAGGGCACGATCGAGATTGCACAGCTTCTGATGGCGGTTGGGATCGATCCAGAACGGTCGATCCTGTTCGTGCAAAGCCAAGTGCCTCAGCACGCGCAGCTGGCCTGGTTGATGGAGTGCACGGTGAGCTACGGCGAACTCAGCCGCATGACCGCTTTCAAGGACAAGTCGAACCGGGACTCCAACAAGTTCGTATCGGCTGGCTTGTTCACCTACCCGGCGCTGCAAGCTGCCGACATCCTCTTGTACGACACCGAGGTGGTTCCGGTGGGCGACGACCAACGCCAACATGTCGAGATCACACGCGACATCGCCGAGCGTTTCAACTCTCGCTACGGAGACACCTTTGTCGTGCCCGAACACCAGATTCCGACCGCTGGTGCTCGGGTCATGGACCTACAGCACCCCGATCGCAAGATGTCGAAGTCTGAAGGCGAGAGTCCTGGAACGGTTTGGGTGCTCGAGGACGAGAAGAAGATCGAGAAAAAGTTTAAGCGTGCCGTGACAGACAGCGATGGTGAGGTTCGTTTCGACTTCGACGCCAAGCCAGGTGTTTCGAACCTGCTCTCGATCCTCGGAGCAGCGACAGGTGATGACCCTGAGAGCTTGGCCTCGAACTACACCCAGTACGGACCGCTCAAGGCTGATACTGCCGCGGCGGTTATTGAATTGCTGCGACCAATTCAGGCTCGATTCGCTGAACTGGCGGCTGACCCCGCAGAGACCGAACGACTCCTGAAGGTCGGAGCCGAGAAGGCCGAGGCGATCGCATCGGTCGTCCTCGCCCGGGCCATGGCAAACGTCGGCTTGTTGCCTTAACGCCGGATCGAATAGAAGGCGATCGCCGCCGCGTTCGCGACGTTGAGCGAGTCAACTTCATTGCTCATCGAGATCTTGGCGCGCACCTGGGCAGCGTTCATTGCTGCATCGGTGAGGCCGGGTCCCTCGGCGCCCAACATCACCGCAACCTTCTGATCGGGATCTATTGCAACATCAGCCAGTTCGGTGCTGCCTGACGGGGTCAGAGCAACGGTCAAGATGTCGTGATCGTGCAGCGTTTCGAGACTCTCTTCGAGGGGGCCGATGCGAGCGTGGGGGAGAGCGAAGACCTGGCCCATCGAGGAGCGAATTGCTCGCCGGTACAGTGGGTCAGAACACGTGGGGTCGAGTAGCACTGCATCGATCCCAAGGGCAGCAGCGTTGCGCATGATGACGCCCATATTGTTCGGGTTGTTGATGTTCTGGAGCACGGCGAAACGGCTCGAGGTTGCAAAAAGGGTTGCTGGATTGGTCGGCGCGGGACGATCGAACTGGGCGATCGGATCTCGGAGCTCGGGTCGGCCCGTGACCTCGGTCAGCACCGAATCGCTCGCCCGGTAGACCTCAGCTTGATCCCACGTTTCCGGGGAGGGCTTCGTGCGTCGCCCACCAATCAGTACCGATCGGAGTGTAAAACCGCGCTCGACCGCTCGGTCGATGACCAGGTCGCCCTCAGCAATGAACGAACCGTGCGCATCGCCACCCGGTAATTCCCGGGCTTGACGCGCCGCCTGGTCGCGAAGGCCCATGAAGATAGCAAGGCGCTGGTCTTTTGGGTCGTCGATCGGAACCTCCATTAGAGAAGCCCAGCAAGACGATCAGCCGGCAGGTTCGTCATGGGCCGGGCCCGGTGCAGGTTGCGCATCTGTCGCACGGGGTTTCCGGAGTTCGCGAGTGATCGACTTTGCCAAGGCAGTGAGCTGTTCGCGAGAGAAGGAGTATGTCTCGCTCGGTCCGGTGTCGGTCTCGTTGGGTTCGGTTCTGAGAGTGATGTGTTCGCTGTCTGGAACGCGTTTGTTGATTTCCCCTACCTCTCTGGACAGTCTTTCCTCCATGATCGCGAGGGTGGCGTTGCTGACGCGGTGCCGTTCGGCAGCGACACCTGGAAGAGACTCGACGAGCGGATCGGAGATGAACCGAGAGGATCCTTTGCCATATGCCTGGTTGAAGCACTTCTGGAGCTCATATTCCGCCAACGTCAAGGACCGGTTGATCGGCTGTTCATGTATTTCGGCTCGTTCCAGAAAGTCACGATGCCCCTCGGGGAGAATGATCTCTACGAAGTTCGCGATGATGTCTTTCTTGTGGTGTGAGTAGTTGCGCGCTTCGAGGCGCACGTTTTGGCCTTCCACCATCCTGAAGAGGCGGAGCACGGCCATTGGTAGTTGATACCTTCGGGCGTACGCATCGACATCACCGGTCTCGCCACCGCGTTTGATCATCTGGCCATAGGCGGAATACATGTGGTCGACCGGGTCTCGAAGATACACGATGACCGTTGTTTCATGACGAGATGCGATCGCTTTCAAACTCGCGGCGTTCAACCGGCCGAACAGAGTCTCGTTTGAAAAGAGCACATGCTCGCAGTTGCTCTGATCGATCTTCTCCAGAGCGGTGTTGTGCCAATCACCCTTGACGCGAACATTGCCAGATGAAATGCGCCCGGCCGCTGCCTTCTCATCAGAGGGATGCGCTGGATAGTCGACGCCGTACTCGGCGAGGAGATCGCGGTTTAGAACAAGAAAGGACTGGATGGCTGAAGAGCCCGTCTTGCTGTGCCCCACGTGTAGGAAAATCATGGAAGGGTTCCGTTCGCTCAGCCACCGAGTTTGGGTGACGTTAACACCGGTCCAATCTATGGCGTGCGATCGTCAGAGTGAGGAGCCCCTCTGTTGGTGGAGATACGAACGGCGTTCGAGCGTTCATTGCCTCTACGGCCTGGTCGCCGCTGCTCGGTGTGACGAAGGTCTAAGGTTGGCGCGACTAAAGAGATGGCTCGTGCGTCATCACAGGTGAACATCTCCAACATAAATGGGCGAATATTTCATGAATGAGAACGATCCGGTCGAAGAAGACGACAGTGATGCGGAGGCGGGCAAAGACAAGGGCAAGGGACTTCTAGCCGGAGGCGCGGGCGCAATCGGCGGCGTAGGTGGCCTGGCAAAGGGCGCCATGGATAAGGCTCGCGACGCAGCTGCCGGTGCCAAGGATGCTGCGACCGGCGCCGCGTCAGGTGTTACTGATGCTGCTGGTGGTGCTGTTTCTGGTGCCAAGG
>CAZHUR010000063.1:0-9858 GCA_964535395.1 uncultured Acidimicrobiales bacterium | reverse complement strand
GATCTTGCTGGAAAGCAGTGGTGAGCAAGTCGAGGAGCCCCGAGACTCCGAATGCCCAGAGATCGACGTGAGTGTCGTGAACTCCTCCACGAAAAACGCGGCCACCGGGGTGGATTTCCGACGCGAGTTCGATCCAGATGTTGCTCTCCCCCCACCGGGCGACCGGCAGCAGAATCGCCGGTGAAACCGGCCGTTCCCGCTCGCGACGTTCGAGAACATGATCTAGAGAGAGCAAACCGTCGAGACATGGCCATTTGACGCTCTCCGGATTCCAGCCGTTCCAGAACGAACGCAGTTCCATCGGGAGGCGGAGCGGGCTGAGATGCTCTTCGATTTGGAGGATCTTCCGCTGATGCTTCGAGCGGCGCGGCCATGGACGCACGTTCACGCCATATGTACGGCCAGCGGTGTTGAAGCGTTCGACAGCTTCTTGGATCAAGATCATCACCCAAGGGTTCGGCGTGTACGTCGGCTGGCTTTACCCTTCGCGCCCGAATTTAGCTATTGATCTATGGTCTCTTTTGGAGCATAGAAGTCAGCACGGTGCTCTCGGAACGCTTCCCAGGCCCATTGAGACGCCACGATCAGAACCACCGCTGGCGTGAACGCAGCTACACAGGCCCCGTACCAAATGAGGTGTGGGGCGTCGTCAACACTCGAACTGGCATCGCCAAATGCGAGCCAAGTTATAAAGAAATAGGCCGCACTGAGCCCTAAGGAAATCCCCGCACGCTCAGTCCAACGGTCTGGCGAGGCGACTCTCGAAACGAGAAAGACCGTCAGCATCACGATCGTTACGCCAAGAGCACTACCGTTGCCGTCGATACTCGCTGGATCTCCGTTGAGGTAGCGAGCTACGAAGTAGCTAACCCATGCCATCACAGGGATCAGACCTGCGGCGAGCACCAAACGCGCCATTCGCTCCAACGTTCCATCCACGTCCCAAGACTGTCATCGGCCGGGGTCGCGAACTAGAGCCGTTCGACCCAGAGGAGCTGCCTGCTCAGCCCCGGAGCTACTACTAACCACCGCGGTAACTTGTCCGCAACGGTCCCCGAAATCCTGCTCGCGAACAACTACCGTTTTCGATGATGTCATCATCGGCGATCGTGAGATTTGCAACGCTACTCGGGGTGTTTGCGCTCGCTATTGTTCTCTACGCCCGGCTCGAGTCGGGAGCGACTGCGGCGGCGAGCATCACCCGCCAGGTTGTCGAGAGTTCGACCACCACCGCGCCGCCGGTTCCGGAGGTTGAAGTTGTTTCACCCGACGCCGGTGCGACCATCGCTCCCCCAGTGCCACGTCCGTGGACCCTTCTCCAAGAGCCAGCCAACCCCCAACCGTTACCTGAACAACTGTTGGACCGGCGCCTCGAATCGGTCGATGTACTCGCTCCGCCCATCGACGACACGTTTGTGTCCTCGGTTCAATCGCCTCCTCCTCAAGAGGTTATCGATCGAAGTTCATGGGAACCGGACTGCCCTGTGGGGCCTGTCGACCTCTCCTATGTTCAAGTGTCCTTTTTTGGCTTTGACGGCAAGTTTCACACCGGCGAGTTGCTGGTAGCGGCGACTTACGCCGACCAAATAGTGGACATCTTCGATCGACTCCATGAACTTCGCTTCCCAATCGAGCAGATGATCATTGTTTCGCGCGATGACTTCGGTAATCCATCGAACGCCTACACCAACAACACGTCAAGCTTCGAGTGCAGACGGTCGGTTACGTCGGGTCGGTGGTCACGCCACGCCTTTGGTGACGCCATCGACATCAACCCCTTCCACAACCCGTACGTATCGAACGGCATCGTGATTCCGGCTCTCGCCGAAGCCTACGCGGACCGAGAGCGTGAAGTACCAGGGTTGATCACAACCGAGATCACTCAGATGTTTGCCGACATTGGATGGGGTTGGGGTGGGAACTGGAACTCGATCAAGGACTGGATGCACTTCAGCGCCACTGGAACGTGATTCCAAGGACGGCATCTAGCCGGCTTTGACCGGCTGGGGTTCCGATTCGGGTTCGTCCACCATGATCCACGCGGCCAACTTGTCGAGGGCGTTGACCCCGAAATAGGCAGCGATGAGGCCGACCACGAACGTTGCGGTGAGAACCGGGTTCGTCCGAAGGTCATCGAGGAAGATGATCGTGGTGGCAACCTCGGCCAGCGCGATGAAGCCCACAAAGCGAATCACGGTCTTCTCGCTTACTTTTGCGGCGAGCCAGGCGCCGAGTGGGGCGCCCCACACCACGATGGGCGCTGCGGCCAGCCAGATGCCGAACAGGTCGAATTGAACTGCCGACTCGGGCCCGAACGCTGCGCCACCGACACCGACGACCTCGGTACCGGTGGGGTCGAGAGCAATGTCGAGCTGTCCGTGCCAGATTCCAAGAATCAGAAACCCTAAGACAGAGACACATGCCATTGCGATGATGCTCGTGGGGATGGCGACTTTAGGTGACACTCCGGCGACCAAGACCACAAAGACAAACAAGAACACATCAGTACCCGAACCGGTGAGCCCGGAGAACATGCCACCGATGATCGCGAAGGCGAGCATCAAGGGAATCGATCGCACACCCCACTTTTCTACCGCGGGCAACTTGCCAGCACCCTTTGCACACAGTCGGACAATGAGCGCGACCGAGAAGATGATGACCGTAAAGGCGACCTTGATGAACGCGGGTTCAATCCGTGGCGCCCAGAACGTAGTGTCGGGGTTGCTCAGAACGAACAAGCCAATAAGGAAGCCGACCGAGCCACCGATCGTGCCCAACGCGAGCGCCTTGACGTCGATCTTTCGCCCAGCGAGCAGAATCGAGAGCGATGCCATGACCATGCCTGTTGCCTGGATCGCAACCGAGAACGTGCGTGCCACGGGAGCGTTGATGCCAATGACCTTGGTAAAGACCGGAAACGCGACGGCTCCCCCACCCTGCGGAGTTGATCCTGCTACAAAGCTGCCGAACAACATCGTCGTCGAGGAACGCCAGTTGTCGACGACACGGTCTAGGTGACCTGCGGTGAAAACAAAGACGACCCAGATGATCGTGAAGGCGATCGGCAGGCCCCACACCGACCATCGCCGAAGTAGGGAATGCTCAGGCTGTTCTGAGGTTTCGACTGCTACCGCTGGTGATGCCACAAGGTTCCCGATTCCGATGCCACTCACGAACGTAACCCTCATCGCAGGATCTGGTGTTCCTCAAAATTTATCTTTTCTGGACTCTTAGAATGTGGTGTCGATCGCATCGATCTGACCGAGTGAGCAGGACCACCATGGGCACCGAGCAAACAACCGAGCATCTGATCATCAACCCAGCCGATATCGATGAGGCGCTCATCGAACGAGCCGGGGCTGCTCTGCGCAGCGGCAAGCTCGTCGCCATTCCAACCGAAACGGTCTACGGACTTGGTTGCAACGCCCTGGACCCCGCAGCGATCCAGAAAGTCTTCGCTGCGAAGGACAGGCCGTTCAGCGACCCGTTGATCGTGCACGTCGATGGAGCTGACATGGTCGAACTGGTCATCGACGGCCCGCTCCCCACCGTGGCCTCCGAGCTGATCGACAGGTTTTGGCCTGGGCCACTAACGATCGTTCTTCCTCGCGGCAGCGACGTTCCCGACGAAATTTGTGGCGGCCTCGAGACCGTGGCCATTCGCCAACCCTCCCATCGGGTCGCGGCGGCGATTATCAGCGCAGCTGGCGTGCCTATCGCGGCGCCGAGCGCAAATAAGTTCAGCCATGTGAGTCCGACTTCGGCCGAACACGTCTCGGCCGACCTCGGAGGAGATTGTGACATCATCATCGACTCTGGCCGCACCGAGCGTGGACTGGAATCGACGGTTGTGGCACTCGTTGGAGATGACGTTGTGATCTTGCGCCACGGAGCTGTGACCGTCGAAGAGATCGCCGCTGCGCTCAGCGATTCCGGCACGGCACGCGTTCTCAAGTCGAGCGGAGTAGCGCCCGCGACTGCGTCACCCGGACACGCAGAACGCCACTACTCCCCGAAGGCACGCACGCTCGCGGTCGCACCGAACCTTCTGGAGATGCTCGATGCCGACACCGAGAAAACCCTCGCACGCAACAAGGTGCTCTATGCAGGCTATGAAGGCTCCAAACCCCACCTTCCCGCTGGCTGGACGTTCGCGAGTTTTGGATCCAGGGGCGATCTCGACGGAGTCGGCCACGATCTGTACGACGTGTTGCGTTCGATCGACACCGACGAGGTAGACCTCATCGTTGTCGAATTGACCGGCACCGACAGGCTGGGCAGAGCAATCGATGACCGGCTGACCCGCGCTGCATCGAGCCTCGTGATCACAGACCCCAAAGACCTAGTCGCCGCCATCCTCTAGGAAGCGTAATCATGGCTCCGCTGGCCGCCGGGCGAGCACAGCCGCCTACATCAGTGGCTCGACGATGCGGGTCGCTACGACCCGGTCGCTCAGATAGCCGCGGATCTTGTGGTGATTGTCCGACTCGTTCTCGACCCTGTTGTAGTTCTCGATCTCGGGTTGCACACTAAAAAATTCGTTGTTCAGTGGGTTGAGGGCAATCACGTCTCGTTCGTCGTATGCATTGAACCAGCTGTCCACATTCGGCGGATGCGCGATTGGTTCGAGCGTTTCTCGGACAATACGCAAGCCGAGCGGTGATCCAATGGTTATAAGCGCGTTCACCGGGCACTCGATGGCCCCACCAATACTCAGCAACCGATACGCCACGATCGAACCGAGTGAGTGGGCGACTACGACGCTCTCCTCCTGACCGCAATCTCGAAATGCTTGAGCGACGCCGGAGTCGATGTAGCCCTGGACCTCAGGGTTGTGGAGGTACTGGGTAACGTCAGCGGCCGTCGATGCCATCGATCTCGCACTCGCTTTGGGAACGTAGCGGTCGAGCAGGCTCAGTCCACGATGCACCCACTCGTTCGAGAACGGGATCGTGAGGCGATCGGGCGCTACGTCTTCGGGCGTTGTTTGGGCGGCGATGACCTCCTCGGTGATGCCGAGATCGTCAAGGCACTCTTGGAGAACGGCGCACGTGAAGTCTTCCTCATGTTCCTGGAGGGGAAAGCGGACGGTCGCAAGACTGTCGGGCATTTCGCTCGTGACATCGCGCAACGCGTCGCCGTAATACGGAAAGACGATGTCTCGCTCGTCGATCGGCAACTCGAGACCGGCCGTCTCGAGCCCTTGACGGAGAGCCGAAACCCACCGCTGGCGCAACAGGAGCGGATCTTTGTCCTCCTGTGACCGACCGTGGATAAATACGAGCTTCACGACGTAGAAACCTTCACAACAGAAAAACCTCCACAACAGAAAAAGGTAGTCGGTCGTCAGATGGATTCCAGCAAACCCCTGCTCGAGAGTCACTGCACACGAGACCTACTCGATGCGCATGGCCTACTCGATGCGCATACCGGAGATTGCACGACTGATGACAAGCTGTTGAATCTGCTCGGTACCTTCGAAGATGTCGTGGATCTTCGCGTCACGATGCCAGCGCTCGACCGGGTACTCGCGCACATAGCCGTAGCCGCCGAGAATTTGGATTGCTCGCTCGGTCACCCATGTGGCGGTGCGGCCTGCCTTGAGCTTGGCCATCGAACCTTCGGCATTAACAAACTCGCCGTTCTTTGCAAGCCATGCTGCACGGTGGACGAGAAGACGACTGGCGTCGATCTCGGTGAGCATGTCGGCGAGCATGAAGGCAATCGACTGGTTCTGGATGATCGGACGGCCGAACTGCACGCGTTCTTTGGCGTATTCGAGTGAGTACTCATAGGCCGCGCGGGCAATGCCGATCGCTTGGGCACCAACGGCTGGGCGGGTCGACTCGAAGGTCTTCATCGCCGAGTTGCTGACCGCACCCTTCGTTCCTTCGCGGAGCTTGGCGTGCTTTTCATCCATGCGGTCCTTGCCGCCGAGCAAGAACGAGCCGGGGATCTTTACGTCTTCGAGAATGACCTCGGCTGTGTGGCTCGCACGGATGCCGTGCTTTTTGAACTTCTGTCCCTGACGCAGACTTCCGTCTTCCTTAGCCTCCGATGGGACCACAAAGCTGGCGTGGCCCTTCGAGCCAAGCTCGGGATCGACCACCGCTACGACCACGTGCACGTCGGCGATCCCACCGTTGGTGATCCACGTCTTCGTTCCGTTGAGGGTCCACTCGTCCTTTACCTCGTCGTACACGGCCCGTGTGCGCATTGCCGAGACGTCAGAGCCAGCGTCGGGCTCTGAGGCGCAGAAGGCTCCGAGCTTCACGTCGTCGGCGCTGCCATACATCTGGGGCACCCATTCGAAGAGCTGCTCTTGGGTTCCTGCGGCTGCCACACCTGCGGCTGCAAGACCGGTGCCCATCAGCGCCATCGCAATACCTGCATCGCCCCAGAAGAGTTCTTCGAGCAGGATCATCGGGGAAAGACCGGTTGGATCGTTCATCATGGTCTCGGCCATGATCTCCCAACCGTAGAGCCCGAGCTGGGCTGCCTCTTCAATGATCGGCCACGGCGTTTCTTCGCGCTCGTCCCACTCTTCACCAGCTGGACGCATCACGTCTTCAGCAAAGCCATGCACCCATTTCTGGAGCTGGAGTTGATCTTCGTTGAGGTCTAGTGAGAATTCTGCCATGACGGGTCCTCTAGAGGTCGGTGTGGGGCTCCTGATCGGCAACTACGTGAAGTGACTTAGTTACCGCTGGGTAACCAAGTCTAAATAACGAACCGAGCAGAGACGCACCTTATTGCTAAAAATGAACCGAACGCACTGATTTGCTTAGGTTCGAGGCCCGGTCGCCGATACCAAATTTAGGGTAAATTCGGCCGCTTTCTGAATGGGAACGGCTACCCCGATACCTACCCCAAGGACCGCACTGTTTCACCATGTTCTCCAGACGCAAGATCGACAAAGAACTGAAGACTTTGTCCGAGCACTACAGCGAAGATGCACTTGCCGCGATGACGAAGTATGGCGAGATCATCATGATTCCGCCGGGAAAGGTCTTCTTCGAAGAAGGCAAGGGTGGCAACGAAGCAGCGGTAATTATCGAAGGAACCGCAAAGGTCACCGCGGCGGGCGAGATGGTTGGCGTCCTCAAAGAGGGAGCGCTCATAGGCGAGTCGGCCATGCTCACTGGTGAGCCACGCACTGCGTCGGTGCAAGCTGGAACGCTCGTCAAGCTAGTGGTTCTCGACCCTCGTGCGTTTTCTCTGACCCTGAACCGGTGCGATGCGTTCCGGGCAAAGGTAAACACGAGCCTCGAAGATCGAGCGGCTTGATCGCCCAAACCGGGCACCTGTGAAAGTCGTTACCCGTGTCAGGTGACACGTCCATTTGAGGAGTGCACCGACTCGAATGGGTGTTCATTGAAGTAGGACTATCTCCCAAAGGGACCAGCAATGCTCTTCAACAAGACACCACGTATCAACCCACTGCTCACCAACCTCAGCGAAGCGTTCAGTGAACATGAACTCAGCAAGCTCAGCTCACTAGGAACCGTCGTCGACCTCCCAGCCAGCGCCGTCCTGGCACGCGAAGGCGCTGTCGGCCAGGAAGCCCTAGTCGTTATCTCCGGGACCGCGAACGTCGTTCGTGACGGTCAGAGCATCACGACCGTCGGCCCTTCCACCATCTTGGGCGAAGGTGCACTCGTCACCGGAGAGGCGCGTAACGCGTCGCTCATCGCTGAGAGTGATCTGACCGTTTGTGTCCTCAACCGCCGCGAGTTCAACTCGTGGCTCGACGCGTGCCCCCGTATCGAAGCTGAGGTCAACGCACTCGCAGCTGCTCGAAGCTAAGTTCAGCTCGGCCGACATCTAGCTAAGTCGATAATGTTTGGTCACCTCCACGATGGGGTGAGTAGCCTGTACCGGTGAGTAAGAACCTCCCTGAATTAGCCAAGGTATACGACCCGAGCATCACCGAAGGACAGATCACCGAGCGGTGGTTGGACAGCGGCGTATTTGCCGGTCATCCCGATCCCGACCGATCGAAACCAACCTACTCGGTCGTGATCCCTCCGCCGAACGTGACAGCTGCCCTACACCTGGGGCACGCGCTCAATAACACGCTCCAAGATGTGCTCGTCCGGTATCACCGGATGCAGGGAGTGAACACGCTCTGGATGCCGGGCACAGACCATGCTGGCATCGCCACTCAGACGGTGGTCGAGAAGCGCCTTCTCCAGCAGGGAATCAAACGTCTGGAGATGGGACGCGAGGCGTTCATCGAGAAGACTCAAGAGTGGAAAGACGAATATGAGGCAACCATTCTCGGCCAGCTGTCCGAGTTGGGCGCGAGCTGTGACTTTGACCGGGTCCGCTTCACCATGGACGACATGTGCACGACCGCAGTTCGCCACGCGTTCTTCGTGCTGTTCAAAGACGGCCTGATCTACCGCGGCAAGCGGCTCGTTAACTGGGACCCTGCGTCTGGCACTGCACTGTCCGACGACGAGGTCGAGATGGAAGATGTAGCCGGCCACATGTGGTATCTGCGCTACCCACTCGAAGATGGCTCAGGCCATGTCACGGTTGCGACCACGCGCCCAGAAACAATGCTGGGTGATACCGCTGTTGCCATCAATCCCGATGATCCGCGCGCCGCCAGCTTGGTCGGAAAGAACGTTCTGCTGCCGATCGTCAACCGGGTCATCCCCATCATCGCAGACGACTACGTGGTTCTACCCGACCCTGAGTCGAGCGACACCAAAGCTCAAATGTCGAGCGGCTCCCTAAAGGTCACACCTGCTCACGACCCGAACGACTGGGACATTGGACTACGTCACAACCTTCCGGTCATCAACGTCATGGCCGCAGACGGATCGATCAGTGATCAGTACGGCTGGGAGGATGCATCTGAAGCCGCGCAACAGTTCATTGGCCTCGACCGCTACGAAGCCCGAGAAGCGATCGTTGCCTGGTTCGACGAGAGCGATCTGCTGGAAAAGGTCGTCGACTACAGCCACTCGGTCGGACACAGCTATCGCAGCCATGTGCCGATCGAGCCATGGCTCTCTGATCAATGGTACGTGGCAGCTTCTGACGACCGCCTCGCCGGGTCCGCGTTGCGAGCTCAGAGCCCAGACCAAGCAACAACTCGTTCTGCAGACCACCAGCCGGGCGAGACAAAAGGTGACGGCGAGCTTCGCTTTGTCCCCGATCGCTACGCACGTACCTTCCAGCAATGGCACGAAGGAATCCGAGACTGGTGTATCAGCCGCCAGCTGTGGTGGGGCCATCAGATCCCGGTGTGGAACTCCACGGTCGTCGACACGTCTGGTCGACACCCCGACGAGGCCACCGCAGAGGCCCTTGCGCTGACCCAGCCCGGCGCTGCGGTGCCGGTAGATAGCCGGTGGTCTGCTGCTGGGGCTGCACATGTGGTGCGACAGATAAGCGAAACCGAGTTCGTCGAAAGTGTGTGCGTGCCGCCGGACTCGACACTGCGCCGCGATGCCGAACGCACGGATTCATCGATGGATGAGGCTGCCATCGTCGCCGCGCTCGAGGCTGACGGCTTTGAGCGTGACCCCGACGTGCTCGACACCTGGTTCTCGTCTGCTCTCTGGCCAATGTCGACCATGGGCTGGCCTTTCCCGGAAGACTTTCCAGAGACCCAGGCAAACGGCAGCGACCTACTCGCGACATTTAACCCAACGTCATTGCTCAGCACAGCGCGCGAGATCATCACGCTTTGGGTGAGTCGCATGGTGATGTTTAATCGCTACTTCTTAGATGGCCAGCTTCCGTTCAATGATGTCTTCATCCACGCGATGGTCCAGGACGGCCATGGGCAGAAGATGTCGAAGAGCCTCGGCAACGGCGTCGACCCGCGCGACATCATCTACA
>CAZHUR010000062.1:8726-9881 GCA_964535395.1 uncultured Acidimicrobiales bacterium | reverse complement strand
CCGTGTGACCTCTGAAGAGCTCTGGGCGTGCACCTCGTGTCGTGCATGTGACGAGATCTGCCCGGTCAACATCGAAATCCTCGACAAGATTCTCGACATGCGCCGTTATCTGTCGCTCATGGAATCCGACTTCCCAACCGAGTTGGGTAACGCCTACCGCGGCATGGAAAACCAGATGAACCCGTGGGCGCTCAGCCAATCCGAGCGTGCTGACTGGGTCGTCGATGACTCGGTCACCGTTCTTGCAGGTGACGAACCTCTCGAAGCCGAATATCTCTACTGGGTTGGATGCGCTGGTTCGTTCGACGATAAGAACAAGGCCGTCAGCCAAGCGCTGTCGAAGCTAATGAACCGGGCGGGCGTGAGCTACGCAATCCTCGGCCCAGCCGAGAACTGCACCGGCGACTCGGCTCGACGCACGGGCAACGAATACATCTTCCAGCTGCTCGCAATGCAGAACATCGAGACGCTCAACGGCATGGGTGTGAAGAAGATCATCACCCAGTGCCCGCACTGCTTCAACACTTTGGCTAACGAATATCCGCAACTCGGCGGTCACTATGAGGTGATCCACCACAGCGAGTTCCTCGAACAGCTCATCGAAGATGGCGACCTCGACATGACCAACGCGTCGCTGGCTGAGCGAGTCGTCTACCACGACGCTTGCTATCTCGGCCGGCACAACGATGTCTACCTCGCTCCTCGCAAAGTTATTGGTTCACTCGCCGGTGTCCAGGTTCTCGAAGCTGAAAACAACGGCACCAAGTCAATGTGCTGTGGCGCTGGCGGCGGCCGCTTCTGGATGGAAGAGACCACCGGCAAAGACGTCAACGTCGAACGCAGCCAACAGTTGCTCGCAACCGGCGCAAGCCGCATCGCCACGGCGTGTCCGTTCTGCTACGTCATGATCGACGATGGCGTGAAGGGCCAGGGCGTTGACGAAGACGAAGTCAAAGTGGCAGACATTGCCATCCACATGCTCGAAGCGCTCGAACGTGGCGACGAGATCGCACTTCAAGAGTCACTCAACCCCGTGTTTGTCGAGTCACCGGTCAGTATCGGCACCGGTGCGGCCGCCGCTACAGCAGTTCTTGACGCTCCGGTCGACACCGAGGTTGCAACCGACGCCGAAGCTGATGTGGAGGTCGTTGCCGA
>CAZHUR010000062.1:4813-8626 GCA_964535395.1 uncultured Acidimicrobiales bacterium | reverse complement strand
CGAGGCTTCCCCATGGGAGAACGTCGAACCCGACGATCTCAAGGTCATCAGCGGCATCGGCCCAAAGCTCGAGTCACTTCTACACGAGATCGGAATCCGCACCTACGAACAGGTCGCTGCGTTCCCAGCGGACTACATCACCGAACTCGACGACTTCTTGTCGTTTAGCGGCCGCATCGAGCGCGACGACTGGGTAGGTCAAGCCACCGAGCTCGCAACAACCCGACCAGAAAAGACTGCAGCGCTTCCTCCGATCCCAGACGAAACCCCAGAGAACGCAACAGCTCAGGACGACGACTAACGACCTGTCCGGAACCTGTGGCTGGCTAGGAATGCTCGATGCCTTTTGTGGCGAAGAGGCCAGCGGCGCCGAAGAATAGGGCGCCTATTGCCATGGCGAGAGGAATCGAGGTTGCTTCGGCGACTGCTCCCAACAGGAGGCCGCCGCCGATCTCGCCAACCGAAATCGTCTGTCCCATCAGCGAATGCACCGTGGCACGTACTTCGCTTGGTGCATCTCTGTTTGCCCAACCCTCCATGACGGGCCAGACCGCTTCGCGCACACTGTCCTGAAGCAGGAAGCCCAGGCCGATCACCACAACCGCGCTGGTCGCCGCTGCGAGGAGACCTCCGATCGCCGCTATGGCGAGAAGCACGACAGCGATGCGAACAACGCCCTTACCAGCGTCGAGGTAGTGCTCCGAAGCACGGTTGGCGATGATGCCGCCGATCGCGGTCACCCAGAACAAGATGCCGATCGCGACGAGCGACTCGCCCGATTCGTTGATGTCACCAATACCGGCATTGTCGAGGAAGTGCACGAAACCGAGTCGGTCAAAAACTTCCGAGCCCGAATACACAAGAAGAGTCACGATCACCAGCACTCGCAGACGCGGACGTCGCCGAATCACTCCCAGCCCTTCTCGCAACGTCTGCACAAAGCCAGAATCGCGTTCGTTCCCGGGGGTGAAGTGGTCCTCGGTCATCACCAGAGCCATCCACCCACCAATGAGGAGGTAGATGATCCCGATCCCGATGCCAACGGCGCGAACCGACCAGAACCATCCGACCGCAACCGTGAGCGGGCCAACGAGCAGCGACACAAACATGCCCCACCGATGCTTCTGCAGAAGCAGCTTCTCGACATCGTCGTCGGTGACGGTGCCGCGACCCTTCAGCTCGTCGGTTACCCACGCTGTGTCCGCGCCGCTACGAAAGGTCCAACCAAAACCGAACGCAGCCTGAGCAGATAGCACGATCCAGTAGTTGGTAGTAGCAAACGCCCAGACAAAACTGATCGCCATGATGACCTGCGCGAGGATGAGCGAGCGCCTCCTCGACACGAGGTCGGCAACCACACCGGTCGGAGTTTCCGACAACAACACGGTTGCTTCAAGAACCGTGCCGAGCAAGATGAGGCGCGCTGGCGACAGATCGAGTTCCACGATCCAAAAGACGGTGAGTGCGAGCCAGATGCCCCACTCAAACCCCTCCGTTGTGCCGAACCCCCGGACGAACACAACGGCCGGATCGGTTCGGCGGCGGATCATTCGAAGTTCTTCCAGTATTGACTCGGGCGAGGGCCTTGCTGACCCTGGTACTTCGAGCCAATGATGCCCGAACCGTACGGGTTGTCGGCGGGGGTCGTCATCTGCATGAAGCTGACCTGACCCACCCGCATTCCGGGGTACAGCGTGATTGGCAGGCTGGCCACGTTCGAAAGTTCGAGGGTGATCTGACCGTCCCAACCGGCATCGACAAATCCCGCTGTCGAGTGAATGAGAAGACCGAGGCGACCCAAGCTCGACTTGCCTTCGAGGCGGGCAACGAGGTCGTTTGGTAGCGCCAACCGCTCAAGGGTCGACCCGAGGACGAACTCACCAGGATGCAGAATAAAGGGGTCTTGCTCGGATGCTTCAACCGGTTCGGTCAGGTCTGAGAGATCTTCCTTGACGTCGATAAGGCCGCGGGTGTGGTTTCGGAACACCAAAAAGCGGTGATCGAGCCGGACATCGACCGATGATGGTTGGATTGCGGTGTCATCGATCGGGTCGATCGTGATGGTTCCAGCGTCGAGGTGTTCGCGGATGGTTAGGTCGCTCAAGATCACGACGTGACGCTAGCGGTTTTGCACCCTACTCGGCCACAGGATTGCGATATCTACGCCTAGAGGGCCATGAACAACTCCTAAATCATCTGTAAGACGGCCTCAAGTTTTTGCCGTTGTTACCTACTATTAGGTTGTGATACAACGCATTTTTGCAGGAGTTATCCTTCTCGTCGGCCTAGGAATCATTGGTTCTGTGGTTCTTTCGAGTAACGACGCAGAGACCACCACCGTCGCGGCTGAGCCAGAGATCAGCGTCGACGAGACCGCTGTAGATGAAGAGGCCGCCGTCGGCGATGCTCCTACTGCACCCCCAGAAACCGCACCTGCATTTCCTGTACCTGAGAACTACGGCCCACGCCTCGACCTCGTGAACCTCGACGGATGGCGCAACACCGACAACACCCAGCTCAGCGACTTCGACGGACAGGTGCTCATCGTCGAAATGTGGACGTTCGGCTGCTTCAACTGCCAAAACCGCATCCCTCACACGCAAGCTCTGTATGCCGAACTCGCAGATGAGAACTTCGAAATCATCGGTGTCCACGCTCCAGAGTTCGAATTCGAACGAGACATCCCAAGCATCGAACGTGCAATGGTCGACCTCGGCGTTACCTGGCCAGTAGCGCTCGACACCAACAAAGAGAACTTCCGTGCATGGCAAGAGGGCGGCCGCCGCTTCTGGCCACGAACCTACGTTGTGGATCAAAACGGCGACATCCGCTTCGACCACATTGGTGAAGGCGACTACGAGGAACTTGCCGAGACCGTCCGCTACCTTCTCGCAAACCCTCCGGCCACAACCGACTCATGATCGATCTCCTCTTCGAGGGAGTTGAGAGCCTGCGGTTGCCTTGCAGTTGGCTGCTGATCATCCCCGGTGCTGCAGTCATCGTCGGGGCGCGACGTCGCACCATTCTGGTGACGCTCATCTTCGCTCTCGTTGCGATCACCGTTGCCTGGTTGCGCTTTACTGCTCTCTGGCCTCTTGGAGATGTCGGCGGAGCAACCCAAGTCGGACTCGGCGCTGCCATCTTGGTTACCGCGCTTCTGGCGTGGAAGATGGACAAGGCACCAACCGATGGTCTTCTCGCTGGTGTTGCAGGTCTTGCTGGCGCTTGGGCATGGATCCCATGTGTTGGACCGAACCTCGGCAACATCCTCAACAACGCACGCAGCGAACCCTTTGCTCATATCGGTGGCACCGCCGCCTACCTAACGGGTCTCTTCCTTCCGTTCATCGTCCTGGCCGCAGCCGGCATCCTCTTCCCGAAGATTCAAGAAAAGACCGAACACCCGGCCTTTATCGGTGTTGGCTTCTTCCTCCTGGCGGTCGTTGGACTGCTGTTCTCGGTGACGCTCTTTGACGACCTCGCCAGCGAATTGGCACGCCGAAGCACCTTCTAAGGTAGAAATTCGGGCCGTTCACCCCTATTTCTCCGCACTTTGGTGGTCTTTCCGACCCAAATCGCCCAAGTTCCTCAATAGAACTAGCCATGTGGGCGATAAGTGATTATGCGGTTTTTTACCACGCTACAAAAAGCGGGACGTCTTGAGTACTTCCTTGTAAGCATCGTGATCTTCGCGGCCTACATCGCCCTTCTCTTGTTTGTACTTGAAGTCGGTGCACCGGAGCTTACGGTGTCAAATGACCCGAGTGAACTGGGTGAAATGCGTGACCAAGTCACCTACAAAGCAGGAGCATT
>CAZHUR010000062.1:0-4713 GCA_964535395.1 uncultured Acidimicrobiales bacterium | reverse complement strand
ACCCGAGTGAACTGGGTGAAATGCGTGACCAAGTCACCTACAAAGCAGGAGCATTTCCGATATTTCTTGTCGGTGCTGTCATTCTTGGCTTCTTCAGCATCATCAACGTTCTTCGACGTCTCAAGGACCTGAAATTTAGCGGCGCCTGGGCTTTGCTCTTGTTTGTTCCGATCGTCGGCTTTGTCTTCGGTTTATACCTGCTCTTCGCAGCCGGCATCGACGACAAGACCTACACCCCGTACGGCGACGATCCATACGATCCACAGTCATGGGTTCCACCATCTGCCCCGAACAGCGGACCTGCTGTTACCTATCGAGGCCAAGATCTCTACCTCCCTGGTGAACAGCAGTTTGTTCAAGGTGAACACCCGATCGAGGGCGAACAAGCCGCATAATCATGACACCCGTATCTCCGGCGGGAAACGACTGGCGATCGCGTTGTAGGCTCGGCCTATGATCACTGCCGGGCGCCGACCCAATGTTTTGTCCATGGTTCTCGCTGGTGGCGAGGGCAAGCGGCTGATGCCGCTTACCGCCCAACGAGCCAAGCCTGCGGTTCCGTTCGGTGGCCGCTACCGGCTTATCGACTTTGCGATTTCGAACCTCGTCAACTCCGGGTACCGAAAGATCGTTGTGCTCACGCAGTACAAGTCGCACAGTCTCGATGTTCACATCTCCCGAACGTGGAGCCTTTCTAGTGAACTCGGTAACTACGTCACCACCGTTCCAGCACAGATGCGTCGGGGTCCGCGGTGGTTCATGGGCTCGCTAGACGCGATCTACCAGAACTTCAACCTGATCGATGATGAGAGGCCAGAGAACATCATCGTGTTCGGCGCCGACCACATCTACCGCATCGATGCGCGACAAATGCTCGACGCTCACCTCGAGAGCGGCTTTGCGGCCACGGTCGCTGGCATTCGAGTGCCGAAAGCCGAATCCGACCAATTCGGCGTGATCACGATCGGCTCCGAATCGAACAAGATTTTGAAGTTCGAAGAGAAACCGAAAGAAGCTGAGGGCCTGCCCGACGCACCGGATCAAATTCTTGCTTCGATGGGTAACTACATCTTCTCGACCGAGATGCTCATGGACCTCGCAACCGACGATGCTGGCCAAGATCAATCCAACCACGACATTGGTGGCGACTTAATACCAGCACTCGTGGCACGTGGCGAGGCGGGGGTCTATGACTTCACCCGAAACATCGTTCCGGGCGACACCGAGCGAAACCAGCACTACTGGCGTGATGTCGGAACACTCGATTCATACTTCGAGGCCAATATGGATCTGGTCCAACCGGAACCGATCTTCAACCTCTACAACCCCAGTTGGCCGATCTTCAGTTACAGCCACAATCTCCCGCCAGCGAAGCTCGTCAGCGACTACCGCAGCGGTGACCCATCGGTGACAAACTCGATCGTGGCCACCGGTTGCATCATCTCAGGAGCGAGCGTAATGAACTCGGTCGTTGGATCTAGCTCCCATATTCATCACGGAGCGACACTGGAAAACGTAGTGCTGCTCGACGACGTCACTGTCGGGCCAGGCACCGTCCTTCGCAACTGCGTCGTCGACAAGAACGTGATCGTGCCGGCAGGCGTGAAGATCGGTGTCGATTCCAAATTCGATGCAGAACGCTTCACGATCTCGCCGAACGGGATCGCAGTCGTTCCCAAGAACACCGTCATTACACCCAGCTAGTAACCCTGAGAGCCTAGAAACCCTGACGGCGAGGTTAGATCCCTGCGCCCTCGGTCGTGCCGGTCAGCTGTGGTTCGCCATCTGCGGGCGTAATGATGCAGATAACTTCTCGGTCGTCAAGGTCGTTCCAGGTGCCCTCAGAAGGCGACAAGAACGTGAAGAAGAGAACTGAGCTGTCGTAGTCGATTCCGACGAAGGACTCGAATGCATCGCGGCATCCCTCCCCAGCCTGGGTGGAAACTGCATCATCACCCGGGTATTCGTCAAAGCCGGTGATGTCGAACAGTTCGTAAATCTCGCCATCATGTGGATCTTCGCATGCAACCGCATCGAAGCTCGCAACATCGCCGCCACCTTCGGGAAAGTTGACGCAGTCGCCCTCTTGAACAGCGAACACACCAAGGTCGCCGCCTTCGACGATCTCACCGTCGTCATTGCGCGTGGTGTTGTCGCTTGAACAAGCACTCAAGAGAAAGATCCCTGCGAGTAGTGACAACACAAACTTCATCTTCATGATCCCGGTCCTTCCCGACGTACCGGTATCACTGTCGGCAGTTCGCTAACGACCTTGAGCAGCCTCTACCGCGTCGCGGTATACCGCAATGTGTTGCTCGGTGGGCCCAGCCCAGCTCCAGTCGATTGCCATGCCACGTTTTTGGATACCTTGCCGGCGGGTCCGCACGTGCCAGGCACGCACTGCTCGGTGTATCGCGTCGAGCACGCCGAGCGCATCGACAGTCTGGGCTACGAAGCCAGTTCCGTCCGGGTCTGCGTCGGCGTCAACAACCGTATCAACGAGCCCGCCGACCGGAGTGACGATCGGAATCGTTCCGTATTGCATTGCTTGCATCTGGGCAAGACCGCACGGCTCGAACCGGCTCGGCATCACAAAGAGGTCCGCACCAGCGAAGATTTGATGGGCGAGATCGAGGTCATAACCATCGATGTATGCGAACTGATCTGGGTAGTCGGTTTGCAAGTCCTGGGCCCACATCGAGAGCCGTTCAGCTCCACTGCCGAGGAGCAGAAGCCGTGCGCCAATGTGTTCAAGGTATGGAACAAGCCCCAGAACGAGATCGATGCCCTTCTGTTCAACGAGACGCGTGACCATGCCGATCAGTGGTCCATCGCTTGGCTCCCAGCCAACGTGGGCGCGCAGCATCGCAGCGGTGTCTTCCTTGCGAACAAGTTTCGTTCTTCCATATCGCTCGACGATTGCGGGGTCGGTCAGCGGGTTCCAAAGGGTGGTGTCGATACCGTTGCGAATGCCGACGACGTCTGTCCCCCGCTCGGCGAGGATGGAGTGAAGACCAGCACCTCTAGTCGGGTCGAGGATCTCCTGGGCATAGTTCGGACTCACCGCAATCACGCGGTCGGCACGCCGGATCGCTCCGGCAGCTGGGTTCACTCCACCAAAGCACTCGAAATCTGACGCTCGGTCTGAGTCGATGACATCGAGCCAACGACTCGGGCCATGACCTTGATACCCGAGGGTGTGAATGGTGTAAACCGTTGGCGCATCGACCCACGCAAGAGCCATTGCGGTGTGCCAGTCGTTGAGGTGGACGACGTCGGGCTGAATGGACCTCGCTATCGACGCAATGGCCGCTGAGAACCCAAAGAAGCGGTAGTCGTTGTCGAACCATCCTTCACCGGCGCCATCGACGTACGGATGCGGCCGCGTCATCGCAGGAAAGCCAACGAGATTGACGTGACCCAGTTCGGGAGCGATACCCGAGCGCAGTGTTGCCGATCCGAGCCAGTCTGGAACGTCTAGCCAGCTCGTGGACTCGTCCTCGAGTTCGAAACCGTCGTAGTCGGGCAAGACCACAGTGAGGTCGATATCGGTGGTGGCCCGCAGCGAACGAATCAGACCAGCGGCGGCTTCTGCTAGCCCCCCAACACGGGCTACTGGCGCAGCTTCAGCAGAGGCATAAACCACGCTGTTGATCTGCTCAGGCAACGAATCCATCACCATGAACTATCGGACAATACGCACGCACGGCAAGACCGCCAACGTGAATTTTCGCATGCGTTCTTACATTTGCTCGATATCGCATCGACGCCATGTGTATGTAGGATGAGTCCTACAACCGGGGAGCTCAGAGTTTTGCTGGGCTGAGAGGGTGCTCACGTGCACCGACCCGCCGACCTGAACTGGGTAATGCCAGCGGAGGAAGATCATGATGAACACCACACGTACCACTTGGCGTTTCGGCACGCTCGCAATTGCATTGGCGCTAATCGCTGCAGCCTGCGGCTCGACCACAGACACCGCAACCACTTCTGGCGAAACCGAAGGTGAGTTGCCCGACAGTCCGTGCTACGCCGATCCTGGCCTCGAAGCCGTGGAGGTCGCGTCAGACCCAGCAACGCTCGAAGGCACGACGATTACCCTGGCCACACACGATTCCTTCCTGCTGTCCGACGACACGCTTGCTGCGTTTACCGAGGAAACCGGTATCACCGTCGAGACCGTCGCGGTCGGCGACGCTGGACAGCTCGTCAGCCAAGCCGTGCTCACCGCTGGAACGCCAACAGCAGACGTCTTGTTCGGAATCGACAACGCATTCCTTTGCAGAGGGCTAGAAGCCGACTTGTTTACCCCGTACACCTCCAGTGGGCTGAGCGCGGTCGACGAGGATCTCCAGCTCGATCCATTCAACCGAGTGACGCCGATCGATTTTGGCGACGTGTGTGTGAACTACTGGACCGATGAGCTACCCGGAGATGCCCCCGCAACGCTCGAAGACCTGATCGACCCGGTCAACGCAGGCCAGTTCGTGACAGAGAATCCAGAAACATCGTCGCCGGGGTTTGCCTTCTTGCTCGCAACGATTGCCCGCTTCGGCGAAGACGGCTGGGAAGACTACTGGACGTCTTTGGTAGAGAACGACGTGTCGATTACCGCCGGCTGGAGCGAGGCGTACCAAATTGAGTTCGTCGCCGGCGGTGGCCCTCGCACGATCGTGACGTCTTATGCGTCGAGCCCTCCGGCGGAGTTCCTCT
>CAZHUR010000061.1:0-10022 GCA_964535395.1 uncultured Acidimicrobiales bacterium | reverse complement strand
AGGCACCAGCCGAAGAAGTCGTTGAAGAGGCACCAGCCGAAGAAGTCGTTGAAGAGGCACCAGCCGAAGAAGTCGTTGAAGAAGCACCAGCCGAAGAAGTTGTCGAAGAGGCACCAGCCGAAGAGGCACCTGCCGGCGACGCACCTGTCGAAGATCCCCCCGCCGAAGAACCGGTCAACGAGATCTTCACCGCGGCGAGCGGAAGCTTCAGCTCATTGAACGGCTACTCAGTTTCCGGTGATGCTCTTGTATTGAGCAACGGTACCGAACAACGCTTCTTGCGCTTTGAAAATTTCGTCTCCGACAACGGCCCAGATCTGAAGGTCTACCTGCGAGCAGCCGATGGTTCATTCGTCAGCCTCGGTGACCTCTCCGGCAACATCGGCGACCAGAACTACGAGATCCCCGTAGACGTCGATCTCTCGGTCTTCAGCAACGTCGAAATCTGGTGTGAGCGATTCAGCGCCGGCTTCGGCGTCGCAACCCTCTCTTAGGGATCACCAAGAGCGGGAAGTCGGCCCGATCCAGCTAGTTTTAGGGGATGGCAGAGCATGTTCCCCCAATCGACCCCAAACACTTTCGAGCGGTTATGGGTCAGGTCCCGACCTGCGTCACCGTCGTAACCGCAATGGTCGATGAGCAGCCTCAGGCAATGGTGATCGGGAGCTTTGTCAGCGTCTCGCTCGACCCGCCGCTCGCCGGGTTCTTTTGCACGACCACCTCGCACACGTGGTCTCAGTTAAAGAAGGCCGACTCGCTTGGTGTAAACGTGCTCGGTGCCGATCAGAGCGACGTGTCCAACGCGTGCATGCGCGAGCCAAACGAACGCTTCGAGGGTCTCGACTGGACCCTCGACAATGGAGTCCCTCGCATAGGCGGAACCAGCGCGTGGATTCGTCTGACACCCAACCAAGTGATCGACGCTGGCGACCACGAATTTGCGTTGTACAACGTTGTCGAAATGTCGGCTCCGGACCAACCAAAACAACCGGTGATCTTCTACGGTGGCGGCTATCGCACACTCGCGACTGAATAAGGGACACTACTGAGCAATGAAGCACATCGGGCATCTGATCAACGGCAAGGCAACGCCAGGAACTTCCGGGCGTACCAAACCCGTCTTTAACCCTGCGACTGGTGAGATCACCGGCGAGGTCGATTTGGCATCGGTGAGCGAGGTTGACGCTGCGGTACAGGTGGCCGAGGCTGCATACCGCGAGTGGCGTGATGTGAGCATTGCACGACGCACGTCGTCAATGTATAGATTCCGCCAGATCTGTCTCGATAATGCCGACGAGATTGCGCGTCGGCTCACCGCCGAACA
Organism: uncultured Acidimicrobiales bacterium; assembly: GCA_964535395.1. Lineage (GTDB taxonomy): Bacteria > Actinomycetota > Acidimicrobiia > Acidimicrobiales > SHLQ01 > SHLQ01. The sequence continues at coordinate 8,698 of CAZHUR010000061.1, read as the reverse complement.
CGGCAAGGTGCTCTCGGATTCAGCGGGCGAACTGGCACGAGGCATCGAGAATATTGAGTTTGCCTGCGGGGCTTCGGAAACACTTAAAGGAAGCCTCAGCACGAACGCCTCGACCGGCATCGATGTGTCGACGATCCGCCAACCACTCGGCGTCGTCGCCGGTATTACACCATTCAACTTTCCGGCGATGATTCCGCTGTGGACGATTCCAAATGCGATAGCAGCGGGCAACGCGTTCATCTTGAAGCCATCGGAGCGAAACCCGTCGGCGCCAATGTTTATCGCCGAACTGTTCCACGAGGCGGGCTTCCCCGACGGGTTGCTCAACGTTGTGAACGGCGACAAGGAGGCTGTCGATGCACTGCTCGAACATGAGCTGGTTCGTGCGATCAGCTTCGTTGGCTCCACCCCGATCGCCCGCTATATCTACACCACGGGTGCAGCGAACGGAAAGCGCGTTCAAGCCCTCGCTGGGGCAAAGAACCACATGGTTGTATTGCCCGACGCCGACATAGGCATGGCTGCCGACGCTGCGGTTTCGGCGGGCTACGGTTCGGCTGGCGAGCGTTGCATGGCAATCTCGGTCATCGTCGCGGTTGGTGATGTTGCCGACCCGCTGATCGACGCCATCAAAGAACGCACCGACCGCCTCGTGATCGGCGACGGAACCGACCCAGCGTCGGAAATGGGGCCCCTAATCACCGAAGAGCATCGCGACCGAGTTGCGAGCTACATCCAAGCTGGCGCCGATTCCGGAGCCAAGGTGGTTATCGACGGACGTGAGAACGAGTTCGACGGCGACGGGTTCTTCCTCGGCGCCAGCCTGATCGACAATGTCTCGACCGACATGAGCGTGTACACCGATGAGATCTTCGGCCCGGTGCTTTCGGTAGTTCGCGTCGATTCGTTCGATGACGCAATTGCGATGATCGAAGCAAACGCGTGGGGCAACGGCACCGCGGTCTTTACTCGCGACGGTGGCGCCGCGCGGCGCTTCCAACATGAGGTAGAGGCTGGCATGGTGGGCATTAACGTCCCGGTGCCGGTTCCGGTCGGTTATCACAGCTTCGGTGGCTGGAACGATAGCTTTTTCGGCGACACCACTATGTATGGCCCTGAAGGACTGCGCTTCTACACCCGACCAAAGGTGACCACCCTTCGCTGGCCAGATCCCTCGACGAGTTCTGTCGACCTGGGCTTTCCAACCAACGAGTGACCGCTTCGGCTGCCCACGTCGCTGCTCCCCAAGCCTCGCTGGCGCCGGTTCATTCAGCTCAACTTCGGTCTTGTCCTCTTTGGCGCAAGTCTTGCCCTGCTCGTGACCGCAGACCTCGGGCTCGACCCGTGGGATGTGTTCCATCAGGGGTTGGCGAGAACTCTCGACATTCGCCTCGGCATTGCGGTTGTGGGCACCAGTTTCGCTGTTCTTCTCCTATGGGTTCCAATACGGCAACGACCGGGCATCGGAACCGTACTGAACGCGATTCTGGTCGGTGTGGTCTTCGAAGCAACGATCGCTGTGCTGCCCGAATCTGCATCGATCGGTGCGCGATGGGTGCTACTTGTGGCGGCGATCGTGCTGAACGCAATCGCCACAGGGCTCTATGTCGGCGCAGGGCTCGGCCCTGGTCCACGGGACGGCTTGATGACGGGCATTGCGGCCCGTGGCCATCCACTGCGCGTGGTCCGAACATCGATCGAGGTCACGGTTCTTGTAGCTGGGTGGCTTCTCGGCGGAAGCGTCGGAATTGGCACCTTGGCCTACGCCCTGGGGATCGGGCCACTGGTCCACATTGCCCTGCCGTACTTCACGATCCAGTCCAATGAAGTGGTGTGATCTCCAGCGCCTAGGGCGGGAGCGCAGAGCATCTCAAAGATCTATCGCGGAGCGAACTATGGCCAAGCTAAAGTGGTCTCATGACGACTTTGCGTAACGACTTTCCTGCTGGTGTCCTGACGACCGACGATGCCAACGAAGTGCTGGCTCTCGCTCAGGCCGAAAATTTTGCGCTTCCCGCTGTGAACTGCGTCGGCACCAACTCCATGAACGCTGTCATGGAAACGGCCGGCCGCCTCAATAGCCCGGTCATCATCCAATTCTCCACGAGCGGCTCTGCCTTTGTTGGTGGCAAGGCCGTGCCTGTCGATTCAGCCCAAGCCTCGATCCTTGGTTCGGTCGCCGGAGCAAAACACGTTCACACGATGGCCGCGGCATACGGTGCTCGTGTCATCCTCCACACCGACCACTGCCCAAAGAACAAGCTTCCGTGGATCTCGGGGCTTATCGACGTGAGCGTCGAGCATTTCGAGGCAACCGGTCGGCCGTTGTTCAACTCCCACATGCTCGACCTCTCCGAAGAGCCAATGGAAGAGAACATCGACATCTCCGTCGAGTACTTCAAGCGTATGGCGCCGCTCGGTATGACCCTCGAGATCGAACTCGGTATCACCGGTGGTGAAGAGGACGGCGTCGACAACTCAGACGTCGACGAGTCGGACCTGTACTCCAAGCCAGAAGAGGTCGCCTACGCCTACGAGCGCCTCATGGAGATCTCGCCGAACTTCACGATTGCTGCCGCCTTCGGCAACGTTCACGGCGTGTATAAGCCAGGCAACGTGAAGCTCACGCCGACGATCTTGCGCGACGCTCAGGCGCACATCAAGGAGAAGTTCGGAACCGACTCAGACCAGCCGGTGAACTTCGTGTTCCACGGGGGTTCGGGTTCCACCGCCGACGAGATTGCTGAAGCCATCAGCTACGGCGTGATCAAGATGAACATCGACACCGACTTGCAGTGGGCAATGTGGGACGGAATTCGCGCGTATGAGGCCGAAAACCACGACTACCTCCAGGGCCAGCTCGGAAATCCTGAAGGGCCGGACTCTCCAAACAAGAAGAAGTACGACCCTCGCGTGTGGCTCCGTGCCGGCGAAGAGTCGTTTGGCGTCCGCCTCGAGCAGACTTTTGGCGAACTCAACAATGTTGGGACACTGGCTCCAGCCAGCTAGCTAGCTAGTTTCCTGCGTGCAGTTTGCGCAGGTGCCAAACAGATCGAGCGTGTGGTGCAGCGGGGCAAAGCCTGCGAGCCTCGCGCTCTGGCTGAGGCCTTCGTCAACGATGTGTTCGAGGTTTGCGGGCAGCTCTATGTCGACGATGAGCCCGCATGCGACACAGATGAGATGGTGATGGTGCCCCATCAAGTTTTCGGCTAGCTCGTAATAGGTGTGGTCGCCGGGAGCGTTGATCCGGCTGATGATGCCGCTGCTCTCGAGTACGTCGAGGTTGCGGTAGGCCGAGCTCTGCTTTAAGCCAGGGGCGCGGTCGAGCACGTCGGGAAGTGTGAGTGGGCGGCCAGCCTCGTGAAGCGTGTCGACGAGATCTCGACGCCCGGGTGTGTAGCGCTGGTCTTGTTCGGCAAGGAGCACCCGAGCCTGATCGTGAATCTCTTCTAGAGATCGAGCAGGTGCGTGGATATGGGTGCCCACTACGCCACTGCGTCTTCGTGACCGTGGTCGTGAGCGGGAACGTTCGGGTGGCTGTGGCCGTGGGTGTGGCCGTGATCGTCGAGCAAAATGAGCGGCTCGGTGTGGGCAGCTCCTGGCACCTGCACGACGCGCTGGCCAAACGCTTCGATAAGCGGTTCTGGTTGCAGTGCTTGCTCAGGAGGAGCGTCGATGACCACCCGACTTGCAAGAACGACGACGCGATCGCAGATCGAGGCCTCTTCGAGGTGGTGCGTGGACATGATGACCAGGCGCCCATCGTCGCGCTCGGCTTTTGCAACATCGAGAATAATCTGTTGGCTGGGTAGGTCGAGCCCGGTAATCGGCTCGTCAAGGAGAAGACAGTCAGACCCTGACGCAAGGGCCGAAGCAATAAAGACGCGCTGTTGCTGACCCCCGGACAGTTCGCCAAACGTGCGACGACGGAGGTCGGTGACACCAAGGCGATCAGCTGCCGAGTCGATGGCAGCCTTGTCGCCGGGGCGGAACCGTCCGAACAGGCCGAGCTTGCGGTAGCGGCCCATCTTGAGAACCTCGTCGACGGTGACCGGCATCCAGCAGAGGTGATCGTGGTGCTGGGCAACGTATGCGACGTTCTTTGTTTGTCTGGTGAGCGTGCCGCTCGAGGGTTCGAGAAAGTTGCCGAGCATTCGCAGCAGTGTGCTCTTGCCAGCACCGTTCGCCCCGATGAGCGCCACGAGTTCACCGGTACCGAACTCGAGCGAACACTGGTCGAGCGCGAGGTTGTTCCCGAGCATTACCGAGACGTCGTCGAGGGTGAACATAACCTCACTATAGCTCGACTTGCGAATGAGAACTATTCTCGATAGTTTGAGAATGATTCCCATTAGCCGACCAAGAACCCAGTGTTCTCAACGCAGGAAGACCCCAACCAATCTCATGAAGCGCCGTTCAGTAGCACTCTTCACCGCCCTCGCCCTCGGCGCTGCTAGTTGTAGCACCGACACGGTCTCTTCAGATGCCGGCGCAGCGAGCGTTAGCGCACCGACCGTCGTAGCGACCACGAGTATCTGGGCCGACATCGTCGGTGGCGTGGCCTGCAATGACGAGGTCAACGTCGTAAACATCATCCCCGCGGGAGCAGACCCCCACACCTTTGAACTCTCACTGGCCGATCGTGCTGTGCTCGATGACGCAGCGCTGATCGTCGAGAACGGACTCTTCCTCGAAGAGGGCATGGTCGACACGCTCGAGACCGTCGCCGACGAGGGCGTACCGATGTTCACCATTTCCGATCACGTTTCCACGATCGCCTTTAGCGGCGCCGAAGAGGACGAAGAACACGACGAAGACGAAGAACACGACGAAGACGAAGACGAGCACGCTCACGGTGGCGAAGACCCTCACGTGTGGTTCGACCCCACCAATATCATTGGCGTTCTTCCAGAACTCGGCGAGCACCTGATCACCAACGTGGGCTTGGACGAACAAGACGTCAACACATGTGTGGAAGAGTTCACCGCCGAGCTCACTTCTCTAGACACAGAGGTCGACGAAATACTCAGCGCCATTCCAGAGGACCGACGCCTGCTGGTAACAAACCACGACTCGCTCGGTTACTTAGCCAACCGCTACGACCTGGAGGTTCTCGGCACCGTGTTGCCCGACCCTAATGGGTTTGGCGAGACGAACCCTGCCGACCTCAACGAGCTACGTGACGTGGTCTCCACCGCAGGCGTGGCGGCTATCTTTGCTGAGACTCAAAGCTCGACGGCGGACAGTGACGCTCTCGCCTCGTCGCTCGACGGCGTTGAGGTTATCACCCTGCAGACTGGAACTCTTGGCGAAGAGGGCTCAGATACCGACACCTACGTTGCTTGGTTACAGTCGAACGCCAACCTCATTGCGGACGCTCTTAGCTAAGGATCAGACGTGTCAGAACTGCTGTTAGAACCGTTCCTTTCAAACGAGTTCATGGTCCGGGCGCTCATCGCCGGGCTATTAACAGTGGTGACAACATCGGTCGTTGGCACATGGGTTGTTCTGCGCGGCTTGGGATTTCTCGGTGATGCCCTGGCCCATGGAGTGCTACCCGGCATCGCGATCGCGTTTGTCCTTGGGGTCAACCCAATGATCGGCGCAGCGTTTGCGGCACTGGTCATGATCACAACGATCAACTCAATCCGGTCTCATACATCACTGCCAGAAGACACCTCGATCGGCATCCTCTTTGTGGGATTCTTGGCTCTTGCCGTGGTGATCATGTCGTCGGCATCGGGCGCCTTTGTCGGCGATTTGAACCGTTTCCTCTTCGGCTCGATCACCGGGATTAGCGACAATGACTTAATCGTTCAGGGAGTCGCCGCCTTGATAGCGCTCATTGGAGTGGCGGTGCTCTACCGCCCACTCCTGACGTCGACGTTCGATGAGAACCATGCTGCTTTGGCTGGCTTCAACCCTCGGCTGACCCACTTCTTGCTGTTGGCTTTGCTCGCGCTGGCGATCGTTGCTTCGTTCGGTACGGTCGGCAACCTTCTCGTGTTTGGGTTCCTCGTCGCTCCCCCGGCAACCGCTTCGCTTATTGCTCGACAGGTTCCTCGCATCATGATGACTTCGGTTGCGATCGGCTTTGTTTCGGTAATCGCAGGCTTACTGGTGAGCTTTCACTACCGCACAGCCGCGAGCGCGACGATGGCCCTCGTCAGCGTGTCGATCTTCCTCGTCGTGCTCACTGCAGACTCGTTGAGCCAGAGAATCCGCTCACTGGTCAGCCAGCCCGTGTCGCCAAGCGTCTAGACGGCAAACTGATCTTCGCCGTTAGAGGCTTTGTCGATATCCCGAGAACCCTCGGAGGCGGAGGCTGTTGGTCACGACGAAGATCGAGGAGAGCCCCATTGCCGCAGCGGCAATCATCGGGTTTAACACACCAGCAGCAGCGAGTGGGATGGCGGCGGTGTTGTAGGCAAACGCCCAGAAGAGGTTCCCCTTGATGACCGACAACGTCCGGCGTGACAACGCAATCGAGTCTGCGACTGCGAGCAAGTCACCCGAGACGACCGTGAGATCCGAGGCCTCGATCGCCACGTCGGTGCCTGTACCGATCGCGATCCCGAGGTCGGCGCCGGCGAGTGCAGGAGCGTCGTTGATTCCATCGCCGACCATGGCTACTCGATGTCCGGCAGCTTGTAGGTCGGCAATGACCTTCGCCTTGTCTTCTGGAAAGACCTCGGCGATCACCGAGTCGGATTCGTGGGAGCCAATGCCGATCTGCTGAGCTACTGCTTCGGCGGTGCGACGGTTGTCTCCGGTGAGAAGCGTTACGGAGAGGCCTTGTCCGTGAAACGCAGCAACTGCGTCCTTTGACGTTGGTTTGATCGTGTCGGCAACTTCAAAGACCAACTCAGCAGCGCCGTTGCGACCTGCCAGAACCGCCGTGTTTCCTCTGGCTTCGGCAGCTGCCGCAGCCGCTTCAATGGTTGGCGGCACCTGATCGAAGAGCGCTCGGCGTCCGACAGATATTGCTTCGGAACCAACGTTTGCCACGATGCCAAAGCCTGGGCGGTTGTCGAAGTCTGCAATGGTCGCGTCGCCTGAACCGAGCTTGCTGATCGCCGCTGCGATTGGATGTTCTGAGCGCGATTCGGCCGCCGCAGCGAGCATCAAGACATGGTCTCGAGCGGCATCGTCGAGTGTGGGAGCTGACACGTCGATCACCGACATTTTTGCCTCGGTTACGGTGCCGGTCTTATCGAGAACGATGGCATCGATCGCTCGGGTGTCTTCGAGAACTTCGCCACCCTTGATGATGACGCCCAACTGTGCGCCACGGCCGGTGCCGACCATGATGCCGAGCGGCGTGGCCAGGCCGAGCGCGCACGGGCACGCGATGATCAAGACGGTCACAGCCGCTACGAACGCGGCGCTAGCCGAGGAACCGAATATCAGCCAGCCGAGCAGCGTCAGTGTCGCGGCAACGATGGCGAATGGAACAAAGACTGCCGAAACTCGGTCGGCCAGGCGCTGCACTTCGGCTCGACTGCCCTGGGCTTGGTCGACGAGCCTGATGATTTGGGCCAAAGCCGTCTCCGAACCAACCCGAGTTGCCTCTACGACGAGCGTCCCATTGGCGTTGATGGTGGCACCGATGACATCGTCACCCGGGCCGACCTCAACAGGAACAGGCTCGCCGGTAATCATCGAAGCATCGACTGCCGAACTGCCGCTCACGACGCGCCCGTCGGTGGCAAGCCGTTCGCCGGGCCGAACAACAAATCGCATACCTACACGCAAGGCTTCGATCGGAATCTCGTTGCCGTCGTCGAGCAGGGCCTTCTTTGCCCCGAGGTCACTGAGCGCTCGAATGGAATCACCTGATCGGCGCTTTGCCTTCAGCTCGATCCACTTGCCGAGCAGGATGAGGGTGATAATGATGGCGCCGGTTTCGAAGTAGATGTCGCCGCCGTCGATGTCTCCGATCAGCACGACGGTCGACCAGATCAGTGCCGACAGCGAGCCCATCGACACGAGCGTGTCCATGGTGGTCAGGCGGTGTTTGAGGTTTGCCCACGCGGCCGAATGAAATGGCCAGCCTGACCACAAAATGACCGGAGTCGTCATTGCTGCGATGAGCCACTCAAACCCATTGAATCGAAGCGCCGGCACCATTCCGATGATCATCGCTGGGACGGCGAGGACTGCGGCAAAGATCAACCGACGACGCAGGTCCGCTTCGCGATCGGCTTCGGCTTGTTCTTCTGCGCCGTCCTCGATGACACCGTATCCAAGGCCTTCAACCTCGGCTTCGAGGGTGTTAACCGCTATCGACCCGTCGTGGAAGACCGTCGCACGACCCGTAGCAAAGTTGACCTGCACGTCACTGACAGCACCCAACTCCGATAGGTGACGCTCGATCCCGCTCGCGCAAGACGCACAAGACATTCCGTCGACGTTTAAGTCGACACGGCGCAGCGAATCGATACTCATCTCTTCATTGTAGAACCAGAAACGGTTGGGCTTTACTCCCAACCAGAGCCCCTGAGTGTGAGCGATTCAGGACTCCCGACGTGTAGCAGCCCGCCACCATAAGACCGTGACACACCCAAATAGAGAAACGATGAGAACAAAGAAGGCCATTAAGGCCAAAAAGCCAGAGCAGAAAGGACAGACTTCAAGGAAATAGAGTCCGACGATCCCAAAGGCAAGGGCGAAGGGCACCAACTGGACTGCGCTAGCA
>CAZHUR010000060.1:0-10033 GCA_964535395.1 uncultured Acidimicrobiales bacterium | reverse complement strand
AAGTGGCGGTGTCGTCGCTGAATCTGCGAACGATTGCGTCTGCTCATCTGGTGAGTACAGCGTTGTTTGAGTACCTCGACGACACAGGGCAGCCGGTTCCGGAGGATCTTCGAGGGATGGCCCAAGACTTCGTCACCGATCAGATTGGGACTCAAGAGATCCGACCGATCGAGTTCGGTAGCGTCGAGTTCGAGGCGTATGTCGAAATCCTGATGGCCCAGGAGCTGCTCGCCCGCCTCCCTATGGAGGAGGGCGAGTTTCTCGAGATCATCAGCGAATACTCAGAGGACTACGAGGTTGAGTCCCGCATTGGATTCTGGGACAGCTCAACGGGCACGATCATCGCCTCGTAGGGCGAACAACGTGGCGCCGTCCCGCATCACCGTCGTCGGCCTAGGGCCCGCGGGAGCCGAACTTCTAACCGTCGAAACCGCCGATCTTCTTCGATCGGATCTCCCCGTGTGGTTACGCACCAGCCGACATCGGGCAGCCGGTGAAATCGAATTTACGGACTCGTTCGATCACCTGTACGAGACCCTCGACTCCTTCGACGACGTGTACGCGACCATTGTCTCCTCCTTGGTCGATCTTGCCATCGAACATGACCACGTCATCTATGCCGTGCCCGGCTCACCTGTCGTTGCCGAGCGCACTGTCGAGATGCTCCGAGTGAACAATGCGGTGACAGCGGGAGAGATCGATTTAGATATTCGGCCCGCCCTGGCGTTCACCGAGCTGTGCTGGACAGCGCTCGGCATCGATCCCATGACCGAGGCCGCAACGATCATCGATGCGTTCGAACTCGGCGTGCACGGAGTTGGACGCCTTGGACCGCTGCTGATTACCCAAGTCCACTCCGCCGAGGTGCTCTCCGAGATCATCGACGTTCTCGACGATGTGGCTCCGCCGGTGGTGAAGGTGTTGCGGAGGCTCGGAAGCCCCGACGAAGCAGTGTTTGACGTGCCTTGGTCGGACTTGCGATCCGAGGTCGAACCAGACCACCTCACGTCGCTTTGGATTCCCCGTTTTGGAACCCCACTAGCCTCTTCAATTGTCGAACTCGACGAAAAGCTGCGCTCTCAAGTGGCCGCGTCACCTCACGCAGCAGCGTTCTCGTTCGAATCACTGAGGATTGGCTTGGCCAAATCCGCGGTTGCGGTGTCCGACGCGGTCGATCGATTCGTCGAGGAGGTTCCAGACGCTGGGTTCGACCTTGAGGAGGGGCTTGCCGACCTGCTGATACTCGTCATGCTCCATGTGCGCCTGAGTGCTGAGGCCGGCCTCTTCACCCTCGATGACCTCGCAGAAACTGCTCGTAAACGCGATTCTGCGAGCAACGGATCGTAGCGATCACCTCCTGCTGAACACAGAACGTGGAGTTCGACGACCTGAGGGCTCTAAGCGTGTAGGTTTGGATGAGAACATTTCGCTATGTCGCAGTTCCGCGACAGGTACGTCGCCGCGGGCGACAGAGGAGCATGAACGTGTCCAGCATCGAGTCGGTCGTCGGTCTTGAAGTCATCGATAGTCGAGGAAACCCCACCGTTGAAGTATCGGTGACGACCGAATCTGGAGCAAAGGGGCGCGCACTCGTGCCCAGCGGCGCATCAACCGGGCAATTCGAGGCTGTTGAGCTTCGAGATGGCGGCGACCGCTACGGGGGCAAAGGTGTCCTCACAGCGGTTGGTTTCGTCAACACCGATCTCAAAGACGCGGTCATGGGGCTCGATGTGACCGCCCAGCGAGATATCGACGCTGCCATGAACGCGGCCGACGGCACCGAGAACAAGGGTCGTTGCGGCGCAAATGCGATTCTCGGCATCTCGCTCGCTGTTGCCCACGCCGCAGCCGACGAGACGGGCCTCTCGCTCTACCGATACGTAGGTGGACCAAACGCCGCCACGCTTCCTGTACCGATGATGAACGTTCTCAACGGCGGCGAACACGCCGACAACAACATCGACCTTCAAGAATTCATGCTGATGCCGATCGGCGCTGAGACCTTCTCCGAAGGCCTGCGTTGGGGAGTGGAGACCTACCACGTGCTCAAGGGCGTGCTCCACGATCGCGGCCTGTCGTCAGCGGTTGGCGACGAGGGCGGCTTTGCTCCCAACCTCGGGTCCAACGAAGAAGCGCTGCAATTGCTGATGGAAGCAATTGAGAAGGCTGGTTTCACCCCGGGCGACGACATCTCGCTCACCATGGATGTTGCCGCGTCAGAGTTCTTCGACAATGGCACCTACAACCTCGCTGGCGAGGGTCGTAGCTTGAGCCCAGCAGAGATGGCTGGATACCTCGCCGAACTCGCCGACAAGTACCCGATTGTCTCGATCGAAGACGGCCTCGACGAACAAGACTGGGATGGCTGGGCCGAGCTCACCAAGGCCGTTGGTGACAAGGTTCAACTCGTTGGCGACGACCTGTTTGTCACGAATGTGACGCGCTTGCAGCGTGGCATCGACGAGGGCGTTGCTAACTCGATCCTCGTGAAGGTAAACCAGATTGGTTCGCTCACCGAGACGCTCGACGCCGTCGGCCTCGCTACCTCCAACGGCTACACCTCGGTGATGTCTCACCGTTCTGGTGAGACCGAGGACTCAACGATCGCCGACCTGGCCGTTGCTACGAACGTTGGTCAGATCAAGACCGGCGCTCCCGCTCGCTCAGATCGCGTCGCGAAGTACAACCAGCTCATTCGTATCGAGGCTGAACTCGGCGACGCGGCGGTCTACCCCGGCCGCTCTGCCTTGGCAGGCCAGTGACGTCCGAACGGCGCGTCGCTCGCGGCGCTCGACCTCGTCCTGGTCCACAACCAAGACGACGGTCTCCACAATCACACGACAAGGTACGTAATGCGCAACGTCGTGGCAGGCATCGTCGACCGCGACCTGAAGAGGATCTGCCAACCGGCAACCGGATCATGCGTGGAGCGACCAAGGCCCTCGGTCAGTTGGTTCTGATCCTGGCAATCCTCGCCGTGTTCGTGTTCTTCGTCTTCCCTACGGGAAGCTTTGTCGACCAACGTAGTGACCTGCGTGAAGCGGAGGCGCAGCTTCTCGAGCTTCAAGAAGAGAACGCCGAACTCGAATCGCGTATCGAACGACTCGGTAGCGAAGAAGAAATCGAACGAGAAGCTCGCGAGTTTGGGCTGGTTCGGCCCGAAGAAGAGAACTATCTGATCATCGCACCGGGAAACTAGCCACTTAGTGTTGAGGCATCCGTTGCGGTACAGATGTTGTAGCTCGAATTAGGGGAAAAGATTGGGACGTCCTGAATTCTCATCGGTAGAAGCAGTATTGGAACGCCTTGATGAGCATCAGTACGTTTCGGACCGCGGCTTAGCAACCGCGATCTTTCTCGCGTCAGAACTTGATCGACCACTGTTGCTCGAAGGCGACGCTGGTGTAGGCAAGACCGAGGTAGCTAAGGTCATTGCAGCCGCTACCGGCGCAGAGCTGATTCGCCTGCAGTGCTACGAGGGGATCGATGTATCCCAAGCGCTCTACGAGTGGAACTACGCTCGTCAGTTGTTGCACTTGCGCACGATCGAGGCAACCGGTTTGGCAGCACAGGCCGAAGCCGATGATCTCGAAGATGAACTGTTCACCAGTCGCTTCCTCATTCGCCGGCCACTTCTTGCAGCGATCGACCACAACAACGACGTTCCACCGGTGCTGTTGATCGACGAAATCGATCGCGCAGACGACGAGTTCGAGGCGTTTCTGCTCGAGGCGCTAAGCGACTACACCGTCACCATCCCCGAACTTGGAACCTTCCGCGCGGAGCGGCCTCCGACCGTCATTATCACATCGAACCGTACACGTGACGTCCACGATGCGCTCAAGCGCAGAGCGCTCTATCACTGGGTCGAACATCCCGACTTCGAAAGGGAGGTCGAGATCATCACCCGGAAGGCGCCAAACGTCTCGGCGTTGCTCGCCCGCCAAGTGGCCAGCGCAACGGGCCAGTTCCGGGACATGGGAATGTACAAGCCTCCAGGCATTGCCGAGACCCTCGACTGGGCGAACGCATTGCACCTTCTGTCTCAGAGCGAACTCACCGAGGAAGCGGTCGATCAAACGCTGGGCACCTTATTGAAGTACCGCGAGGATCAAGAACGGGCACGACGAGCCGGCATTGAGAGCGTGATCGAGATAGCGCTCGGCTCGTGACGACCGAGACCTCCGCTCCTCCTTCGGTTGAGCGTCTCGTGGCCGGGTTCGTCCACTACCTCCGGTCTGGTGGCATCACAGTGCCGATCACGTCGACGCAACTGTTCACCCAGGCGTTGAGTGCGGTCGGCATGGCCGACGGCAACGACGTCTACTGGGCTGGGCGGTCGACGCTCATTCGTCGGCCAGAGGACTTTGCGATGTACGACGCCATGTTCCTTGCCTACTTCCATCGCAACGGGACTGGCTTCAAGGTGCGGTTCGAGGATGAGCCAGAATCGGCCGAACTCGGCGTTGATGGCGGTGACGACGGAGACGGCGAGGGCGAAGGCTCCGATGACGAAATAATGTCGCTTCGCTACAGCGCAGCCGAGACGTTGTCGCAAAAGGACTTTGCCGAGTTCACCCGCGAGGAGATGTACGAGGCGCAGAAGATCATGAACCGGATGCGGCTCGCTCCATCGCTGCGAGAGTCTCGCCGTCGTGTTGCTTCGGGGCGAGGCGACCGCCATGATCTTCGCCGCACGGTGCGCTCGGCAATGCGCACACAAGGTGAACCAATCACTCTGCGACGCACGACCAAAGGAACCCGACCTCGCCCGCTCGTCATGCTGCTTGACGTGAGCGGTTCGATGGAGGCGTATTCGCGTGTACTTATTCGTTTCGCGCACGCAGCCGTTGTTGGCCGGGGAGGCAGGGTAGAGGTGTTTGGCCTCGGCACTCGGCTCACGAGGATGACGCGCCAACTGAACAGCCACGATGTAGACGAGGCGGTCGCGGCTGCGACCGAGGAAGTGGCCGATTGGGCTGGTGGCACGAGGCTCGGCGCTGGTCTTGGCGAATTCAACGACCGTTGGGGCATACGCGGCATGGCACGGGGGGCGATCGTGGTGATCTGCTCGGACGGCTGGGACCGTGGTGAACCCGAGGTCATGGCCGAAGAGATGGAACGCCTCCATCGCGCCGCGCACCGTGTGGTGTGGGTGAACCCTCTCAAGGTCACTCCTGGATATGAACCGATCGCTCGTGGAATGGCCGCAGCGATGCCATTTGTCGACCAGTTTCTCGAGGGGCACTCCCTCGACTCGCTGACGACGCTCGCGGAGGCTGTAAACGTATGACCGCTGCTACTCTCGTTCTTCGAAGGGAATGTGCTTAATGAAGGAGTTACTCGACGACCTGGACCGCTGGCAGGCGGAAGGCAAGGCTGTTGCGCTCGCACGTGTGATCGACCTCGACGGATCTGGCCCCCGTCTACCGGGTGCTGCGATGGCCGTCAGTGAGGATGGAGAAGTAGCTGGCTCAGTGTCCGGTGGCTGCGTCGAAGGCGCCGTAGTGGTCGAGGCGCTCGAGGTGCTCAGCACTGGTGATCGTCGGTCGATCAGCTTTGGCTACTCCGACGATGAGGCATTCGCTGTCGGACTCACCTGCGGCGGAACGATCCATCTCTTCATCGAACCTCTGGATTGGTAGCGGTGGCCGAAAAATCTCCACTGTTCCGACATCTGCGCGATGCAATCCGTTCCGAAGCGCCCGTCGCTCTCGCAACCCAGATCGAGGGCCCGAACATCGGCGCAAAGCTGATCGTCGAGCCCGTTCTTGGATCGCACGAGCCGCTGGTCATGGGCTCGCTTGGCGACGAAGACCTCGACCGGGTGGTGTCGCGCGACATGCTCGGTGAGCTCTCCGCTGGCCGCACAAGCATTCGTCGATACGGTCCGCAAGGCCAGGCTCGCGCCGACGAAGTCTCGATCTTCATCGAGAGCTTCGCGCCTCCTCCGCAGATGGTGATCTTCGGTGCAGTCGACTTCACAGCAGCCCTCGCCGACGTAGCGAAGTTCTTGGGATACCGGGTGACGGTGTGCGACGCTCGGCCGATGTTCGCGACCGCGCAGCGCTTTCCGAGCGCGGATGCCGTCGTCGTGGACTGGCCAAACAGACTGCTCGACGAAATCGGTGATCAGCTTGGTCAACGAGACGCCGTAGCTGTGCTCACCCACGATGCGAAGTTCGACATACCCGCGATTACCTCCGCGCTCGCCACCGACGTTGGCTACATCGGCGTGATGGGTTCTCGCCGTACCCACGACGACCGCACGAAGCGTTTGATCGATGCCGGGGTGACCGAGGAACAGCTTGCGAGCTTGCGCTCCCCAATCGGAATCGACCTGGGGGGTCGAACGCCAGAAGAAACAGCGATCTCCATCGTTGCCGAAATCATCGCGATCCGAACCGGCCGAGAGGTCCCGGCTCTCTCAGGAACCGAAGGCGCTATCCATAGGTGAAAATGGTTGGTTAGGCGGTTGGCTTGGCCGTGGTTGCCTGTCTGACCGAGAAGCGGGCGGTCCAATGTTCTGAGGTCTCTCCGTTGATCCAGAGATTCCAGATGAAGCGCTTGCCGCGCTCGAGGGGCAGTGGACCAAAGTTGATGCCGAGGGGCACCCACAGTTCGCTTCCAGGGGCAACGCCCGCTGGCCTGCCCGCCTCGAACTGACCTTTGAGCCCGACGGGCTTTTCGCCGATCACGACCTTGGCGCCGTCCTCGTCGGCGAGCCCGACCCGCCATTCGTGCTTTGTGTTGGCTTGATCCCACGGCACTGCGATCCGAACAGCGAGAGCAATCTGTTGAGGACGAGGCCCGACGACGCCTAGCCCACCTCCAAGAATGAACAGTTTGCCGTCGCTGACCTGCACCGCATCTGCCATGAGCAAAATGGCGCGAAACGTCTGAGGGTCAAAATTCAGGTCAGGTTGATCCACGGGACGACCCTACTCGCGTCAGCTATGAAGGTAGAGTTCGCCTCGATGTGTTCAATGGTCGCCGCGGTCATACTCGCAGCGGGGGAGGGTTCCCGCTTCGTTGGAGAGTCTCACAAACTGCGCGCCGAGATTGATGGGGTGGCGGTCCTGCGACGCTCGGTTGATGCAGCGGTGGCTGCTGGGTACGACCGGGTATTCGTGGTCACTGGTGACGACAACTTCAGCGACATTCTGCCGGAATCGGAAATCACGACGGTTCACTCGCCTCGTTGGTCTGAGGGTCAAGCGCACTCGTTGCAAGCGGCGGTAGCTGCTGCCCGAGAAGCCTCGGTCGACGCGATCGTGATCGCACCGGGCGATCAGCCACTTATTGGAACACAGACCTGGGAGTTGCTTCGAGACGCAAATGAGCGGTCGTTCGCCGTGGCCAGCTACGGCGGCGTGGTACGACCACCGACTCGAATCGACTCGTCGGTGTGGGATCAGCTGCCCGAGAGTGGCGACTTCGGTGCTCGCAAACTGTTCGAGGGAAGACCGGAGCTAGTCATGGTCGTTCCAAGCGCCGGAGATCCTCGAGACATCGACACGGTCGAGGCGCTCGAAGAGGCTCGCCAGGCCTACGCCGACCGAGTACGGGTCCGTGAACTGCTCGGGCGAGAACCCATGGGAGCCTTTGAGGTGGCGGTTCGTAACGAAGCCGGCGACCCAATCGTGTTGAAGAACTATCCCTTGCTCGCCGACGGCCGGCCCATGCCCACCCTCTTCTGGCTCTGTGGCGAGCACGAGTCGATGTTGGTTGGAAGGCTGGAAGCAATGAAGGGCGTCCGCCGTGCCGAGGCCGACCTCGGTCTAGAGGCCATCAACGCCAGTCACGACGAGTACAGCGCGTTACGTGACGCCATTCTCGACGAGAGCGGGGCTGAGCCAGTGCATCGCCCGACCGGCGGCGTCGGGGGCACTCGCAACGGTGTGAAGTGCCTGCATGCCCACTACGGCTACTGGCTTGCTACCGGTCATGATCCCGTCGGGCAGTGGGTCCACGACCATCTCCATGAGGTCGACCAACCAAACTGGCCCTCCCACCCCTAAACAAAGCCGGTTGGGTGGCGTTGCCAGGCGATTTGTAGGGCATGGCGGTCGCTCTTCGACCGGTTTTGACCACCGGCGTGCAGGCAATGGCCGTTGAACACGAACGCTGTACCGGCAGCGCCGATGAGCCTGATTTCGTCGGGAGCGGTCTGTCGGCCGCGAAACAGCGATGCTGGTTGGCTGGTGATGTGGCTACCGGGAACCAAGCGAGTTGCCCCGTTCTCTTCATCAAAGGGAACAAGAGGAATGATCGCCGTCACTGCGTCGGGGCGGTCGAGGGGCGGCCCTTCGATGGCATCGCGATGAAGGTCTTGGCTTCCGAACCCCGGACCGGGAGACCGAAGTGAAACCTTTGTCGGCGTCGGCGCCTCCTCCAGTCCGAACCACCCGGCGACGGCGGTGGTTAGCGCCGACCGTGTAATCAACTCGGCCACAAGTTCGATTCGATCGTCGAGCACTTGGAGATGCTTGGTCCCTGACGCTGGCTTGTCTCGATGGTGACGGTTACTTGGGTCGGCGATAATCCGTTCACACTCGGTGATGACCAGCTTGCACTCGGCGTCGCTAAGCAGCCCCGGGATCTCTACCCAGCCGCGTTGCGAAGATGGCTCATCCATCTAGTCGAATGTAGTTAGCTGCGGCGGCAGAGCCACGGCACTACGACAAGTCTGGACCCATACCGGTCCGCCACGATCTACACTGACCGGGATATGTCCAACCCGATCTACGCCGGTATCGATTGCGGCACGAATTCGACCCGACTGATCATCGGCGACGGAACCGAAACGTTCGAACGGGAAATGACGATTACCGGACTCGGCCGCGGGGTTGATGCCACGGGTCAGTTGTCGCCCGAGGGGATCGAGCGTGTGCGCGAAGCACTCGTTCGATATCGGTCTCTCATGGACGGCTATGACCTCGCTGGGGTGCGAATGACCGCCACATCTGCGGCGCGGGATGCATCGAACAGAGACGAGTTCTTCGATGTCAGCGAGCAGACGATTGGTGTGCGGCCAGAACTGATCTCCGGTGATCAGGAAGCAGAGCTTTCCTTCATGGGGGCAACCGCCGAACTCGATCCAGCCGACGGCCCGTTCCTCGTTTTCGACATCGGCGGCGGCTCTACAGAGTTCGCGGTGGGGAGCTCACGCATGGAGGGCGGCATCTCGACCGACATGGGAAGCGTTCGTTTCACCGAGAAGTACATCGAGAGCGACCCGCCTCGCCCCGAAGAGCTTGTCGCGTGCCTGTCGGTTGCCGAAGCACATCTCGACGACGTTGTTCGAGAAGTGCCGATCGTTATGGGTGCCCGTCAACTCGTTGGTCTTGCTGGCACGGTTTCGACCACAGCGGCGGTAGAGATTGGATTGGCCGAGTACGACCGAGATCAGATTCATCACTTTCGCCTGACGCGCGAGGCAATCGAGGACGTCTATCGCACGCTCGTCACCGAGGCTCGAGAAGATCGTAAGTTCAACCCCGGCCTCGAACCCGGGAGGGTCGACACGATCGTGGGCGGTATCTGTATCTTGGCCCGAATCATGCGCTACTTCGACGCGACCGACGTGTTGGTTTCAGAGTCCGACATCCTCGACGGGCTGATCCTGTCGCAGATGACATGATCCGTCCTTCGCCAGAACAGGGGGCCGTGCCTCTCGTAGGTCGGCGTCTCGTCATGCGCCCGCTGGTCAGCGACGACTTTGCGCAGTGGCGAGAAGTGCGGACGATCAACGAGGAGTGGCTCACAAAGTGGGAGCCTGCCAGAGTTCCAGGCCAGCCAGATGTAGTCACGAGTCGCCAGGCCTTTGCTTCCCGCTGTGCAGCACGCCAGCGCGAGCGTCAACTTGGGACCGGCTTTGGATTTGGCATCTTTGTGAACCAGATGCTGGCTGGAGAGATGAATATCTCGGCGATTCAACGTGGCCCGTTCCAGAACGCCTACGTCGGTTACTGGATCGACCAGCGCCACGCTGGCCAGGAGTACACACCAGAAGCCTTGGTCGTGGCCATGA
>CAZHUR010000059.1:0-10262 GCA_964535395.1 uncultured Acidimicrobiales bacterium | reverse complement strand
TGGATATTTCCCGCTCTTGTCGCCTGCGGCGACGAGGCCGCTCGGGCCTCCTGATGTTTCGATAGGAGCTTCGCTCCGATTTTATCGAAAATCAGATCTCTGGATATTTCCCGCTCTTGTCGCCTGCGGCGACGAGGCCGCTCGGGCCTCCTGATTTTTCGTTGAGGAGCTTCGCTCCAATTTATCGAAAATCAGATCTCTGGATATTCCCGCTCTTGTCGCCTGCGGCGACGAGGCCGCTCAGGGCACGTCGTCTGGTCTAGGAGGGCGCGCTAGTTCTGCGAGGTCAGGGCTTTGGTTGCGCGGTTTAGGCGTTCGACGTTTACACGGCTGACACCCTTTGCGAGGTCTGAGATCGAGAGCGACAATCCACCCCACGTTGCCTCGTTCTTCCAGTTTTCGATTCGCAACGTGTCGAGGCGCTCGTAGATCTCCTCGTTGAGGCTGGTCAACCGAGACACTCCTGCAGAACCTGATGCTGGCCGAGGACCGTCGAGTTCGTTACGCACTGCCTCAATCACAAACTCTTGGAGAGGCTCCGGTTCCAGATAACTCGTGGTGCGAATCGCAAGATTCAAAAGCTCGAGCTGTCGGATTGCGGCGCCCATCTCGTCGGCGATTACCAGGCCGTCAGCTGGAGATTCCTTCGCGAAGAAATCCTCCAGACTGTCGGGTGGAGCAACATAGAGGTCTTCCTCCCAGCGACGTCTCATTGAGCCAACGGTTGCCATCAACGCCTGGTGGCGAAGAGAGTCATATCGATCTGCCATGGGGACGATCCTAGAACGAGGTAGCCTACGGGGGGAGCCACAGGGGAGACTTCGGGTGTTCGACGGCAACTTGCGAGATCAAGTCGACAGGGGCGTCCAGCCCATCGGCATGGCGCTGGTCAACATGGGTATTACCGCCGATGTGATGACCATTCTTGGAATCTCGATGTCGGCGGTAGCTGCGGTTGTTATTGGCTCAGGTCACCTTGGATGGGGTCTGATCTTGATGATTCTCACCGGTCTGCCAGATCTCCTCGACGGTGCAATCGCAAAGGCTGCCGGTACCTCCTCCACACGCGGTGCCTACTTCGATTCGGTCTCGGACCGGCTCACCGACATCTTGCTGTTTAGCGGCGTGGCCTGGTTCCTGTCAGACACCATCGAAGGTCAAATTCACATGCTTCCTGTAGCTGTGATGGGTCTTGCGGTCATGATCTCCTATCAGCGTGCAAAGGCAGAGTCGCTCGGCTTCGACGCAAGGGGCGGACTGATGGAGCGGGCAGAGCGTTTCATCGCACTCGGTGTTGGACTGTTCCTCGGCACGTTCTCGGTGACGCTGCTCATTGTGGTCCTGTGGATTATGTTCGCCCTAACCGCTATCACCGCTGTCCAACGCTTCTTCAAAGTATGGAAGCAGGCCAGCGTTGGTCGACCAACTCCGCCACCTGGTCCGATCACCCGGCGCCGCGCACGCGATGCCCGACGATCGGCACGCTCACTCGATTCGAGTCGCAGGCGCAAGTCCGACAGACGTTAGAAACCGGTCGCTGTGGCGATGGCTTCTCCCGTCCCTTCCCTCGATGTCGTCACCGCCTACAAGGCCGGAGCGTTTGCCGCGCGCCATGTGCCTCGATCAATCTCGGGCGCCGCAGTACGCGCTGGTGGGGCGGCAGCGTCGCTGCTCGCTGGCGATCGTCGCACCATTGTCCAACGAAACCTCGAACGAGTTGCCGGGCGGCCACTGACCGCAACTGAAGCAAAGACCCGGGTTGCCGAGACATTCGGTCATTACGGTCGCTACTACCTCGATAGCTTCCGCTTGCCTTCCCTGAGAGCGGACCAGATCGACGCCGGTTTCACACACACGGGCTATCAACACATTTCCGAACCGCTCGAGCGCGGCGTGAGCCCGATCCTCGTGCTCCCACACCTCGGTGGCTGGGAATGGGCTGCGTTCTGGCTGACCAAGGTCAAGGGCCATAAAGTAACCGCTGTCGTCGAACAGATCGAGCCCCCAGCCCTGTTCGACTGGTTCCGCTCGTTCCGTGAGTCTCTGGGCATGAACATCGTGCCGGTTGGCCCCGAGGCCGGCACCGCCGTCATGGAGGCGCTAGCCGAAGGCGAGATCGTCTGTCTGCTTTCCGACAGACTCGTGGGAGATGCTTCGAGTGTGCCGGTCACGTTCTTTGGTGAGCGGACACAACTCCCGGCAGGTCCAGCAACCCTTGCACTGCGCACCGGTTCGCCGCTCATTCCGGTGTCGGTCTACTTCGATGGTGACTCGCACTATGCCGATGCACGTCCGGCACTCGACACGGACCGGCACGGGACCTTTCGACAAGATGTCACCCGCGTGACCCAGTCGATCGCAGAGGAATTCGAACGCTTCATCAGGGTCGCTCCTGAGCAGTGGCACGTCCTTCAACCAAGCTGGCCGAGCGACTATCGAGCGCTCGGACGCCGAGTTCCACCAGGGCTCGAGAAGGTCGCAAACGGGGAGGCCTCTTGAGAATCGGGATGATCAGTCCGTATAGCCTGACGGTGCCCGGAGGAGTGCAAGGTCAGATCCTTGGTCTTGCGAGAGCGCTGCGGGCCCGTGGTGAGCAAGTCCGAGTGCTCGGACCGTGCGATGGGCCCCCACCCGAGCCCTTTGTTACGCCACTCGGCAATTGCGTTCCAACGGGTGCAAATGGTTCTGTCGTTCCACTCGCCCCAGATCCTGCCGCTCAGTTGAGGACGATTCGCGCCTTGCGTGACGAAGA
Source organism: uncultured Acidimicrobiales bacterium (assembly GCA_964535395.1). Lineage (GTDB taxonomy): Bacteria > Actinomycetota > Acidimicrobiia > Acidimicrobiales > SHLQ01 > SHLQ01. Next base: position 7,510 of record CAZHUR010000059.1, on the reverse strand, counting down.
GTTTGACGTTCTTCACCTTCACGAACCCTTGGCTCCGGGACCGACGATGACCGCCCTGCTGGTGAGCTCGGTCCCGATGGTGGGTACGTTCCATCGGGCTGGCGAGAGCTTGGCGTACGACATCTTCCGCCCACTCATAACGCGCGGCGCTCGTCGCCTCGGTCTGCGGTATGCGGTCTCCGAAGACGCTGAGGCCCTTGCGACAAGCGTCCTCGGCGGCACCTACGAACGAGCATTTAACGGAGTCGAAGTCTCGCGATTTCAGTCGACCCAACCAGCAAAGACCGACGGGCCGACCATCTTCTTTATCGCACGTCACGAAGAGCGTAAGGGACTAGCGATTTTGCTCGAAGCGTTTGCTGGTCTCGATGAAACGTGCCGGCTGTGGATTGGCGGCACAGGTCCGGAAACTGCAGATCTACAAAACCGGCACGCCGGCGACCCACGGATCACCTGGCTCGGCAGGGTAAACGACGAGCAGAAAGTAGCTCGCATGGCCGGCGCAGACGTGTTCTGTGCGCCTTCGCTCTACGGCGAATCGTTCGGCATTGTCTTGCTTGAGGCAATGGCTTCACAGACCGCGGTTGTTGCATCGGATCTTGCTGGCTACTCCCGTGTCACGGGCAATGGCCAGTACGGAGCGCTCTTTCCAGCAGGGGATGTGGAAGCGCTCAGGGCGCGGCTTTCCGAACTACTCGAACGCCGAAGCTTGCGCGACGATTTGGTGGCCCGAGGCTCAGAACGGGTGATCGAGTTCTCCATGCAGCGTCTTGCAGATCTCTATCTCGAGGCCTACGAGCGACTGCTGGCCTGATCGTCGGGAATGACACTCCAGATCAGCACCATTTCGCACTGACTCCAATAGCATGGGCGGTCGCTGTCCAGAAGTGGACCAGCTGGCGAGAGACCACGATTGGAAGGAAGCCTTGAACGGCCGGATTCTTTATATCTTCGCAATACCCGCCGCCGCAGTCGCCCTTGTCATTATCCTTATTGCTGTGCTCACAAGGCTCCCTTTGCTAGCGATCTTTGCGCTTCCAGTTGCAGCGCTGACAGTGTGGTTCATGTGGCAACGTTCTGACGATGCCGTTCTCAAGTCGATTGGCGCTCGCGGGCTAGGTCAAACCGAGGGCCAACGAGTCCTGAACTTGGTCGAGAACCTCTGTCTCGCAACTGGGATCGACCAACCCCAGGTGATGGTCATCGATTCGCCAGCGTGCAACATTGCAGCACTTGGCGCCCGTGAGAAGACTCTCGTCTTTACGACCGGAATGCTCGAAACGCTCGATCTTCTCGAGATGGAGGGTGTGGTTGCTCACGCCCTGTCGAAGCTTTCCGGTGACTCGATGACCTACCCGACCGCAGCGTTGTCAGCCCGCCCGGCAATTACAAACGGCCAGCTGAAGACCGCTCAGCAGTGGGGAATGGACTCGTCGGGCCCAGAGACGTTCGATATTGAAGGGGTTGCCCTCACCAAGTATCCGCCAGGGCTGCGTTCTGCACTCGAACGAATGAACGGGATGGCCACTGATGTTGAGGGAGCAGAAGCTCTCGGTGACGCATGGTTTGTTCCGCCGTTGGCTGAAAAGTCCGATCTTGGCCGCCGCATTGAAGTTCTCTGGGAGCTCTAAATGAATCGCTTCGGCAAGCTGTTCGTTTTGTTTGTCGCGCTCGCTCTGATCGCAGTGGCATGCGGCGGTAGCGACCCGATCGAACAAGCCGCGGTCGAGGAAACTACGACCACGACACAGGCCCCGCCGGAAACGACAACGACCGAGCCGGCGACGACCACGACGACAGAACCGCCGCCAACTGGACCGGTTCTACCGCTCACAGGCGAGGTTGTAGAGGGCGCGTTTCCAGATCACGCGGCGGTGGTCGTGAAGATATCTAATAACGACGCGGCGGCACGCTCGGCTTTGAACGGGCTCGATCTCGCGGACCTCGTCTACGAGGAACGGATTGAGGTGGACGCCACACGGTTCGCTGCTGTTTTTCATTCGGTGCTTCCCGAGCAAGTTGGTTCGGTGCGATCGGGACGAACCTCCGACATCCAGATCGTGGCAAACCTCAATCAACCGGTCTTTGGGTTCTCCGGAGCAAACGATGGGGTACACGACCAACTTCGTCAGGCAGAGGCTGATGGAATCCTGATCCGGAGAAGCGCTGACTTTGGTAACCCAGAGTTGTTCCGCATTAGCGACTTCGCGGCGCCGAACAATACGGTGGCCGACGTTTCTCGGTTGCTCGAAGCTGCCCCCGAAGACAGCGGCCCTCCCGACCCGGTCTTTGACTACTCGGCCAATGTTGTCGAGCTTGGAGAGCCTTCGCCGGGCGTGCGTGTCGATGCAAGAAGTGAGGCTCAATACGTCTGGTCAGACCAAGACGGGGGCTATCTTCGTTTCCAGGGCGAGGAGCCTCACGTCACCCGCAATGGCAACCAGATCACTCCAGCCAACGTGATCATTCTCACCACTACTTATGTGCCAAGCCAGGTCGACCCCCAATCCCAAGATGCGATCACGATCGGTGAGGGACAAGTTGAGGTCTACAGCGGAGGCTCGCGAGTTGTCGGCACCTGGACGCGCGAGTTCTCCCGCGACCCTTACACACTCACGACAGCTGACGGCGACATTATTGGTCTTCAGCCCGGACAGACCTGGGTCAGTCTCTCACCGGCCGGAACCTCAACGGAGATGACCCAAAGCGATGCAGCTGATTTCCTGTCCGGCGACACAGGAAGTAGCGCTCAAGGCACCGACACCGGTGAAGATACCAACGACGGTGCAACCGATACCACGACCGACGAATAGTCGCACACGACAGTCAAAAGTTGCTCACCGCCGCGTGCGATTGCTTTGCGATTGTCTTTGTAGAGTGGGCACATGAACGAACAGTCGAGCACCGGCACACCCCTCGTCAAGCGGGGTCTTGCCGAAATGCTAAAGGGCGGCGTCATCATGGACGTCGTCAACGCTGAGCAAGCAAAGATCGCCGAGGACGCCGGAGCGGTGGCCGTGATGGCCCTCGAGCGTGTTCCAGCCGATATCCGAGTCGATGGGGGCGTTGCACGTATGAGCGACCCAGCAATGATCGAAGGCATTCAGGAAGTTTGCACGATTCCGGTCATGGCCAAGGCTCGAATCGGTCACTTCGTTGAGGCGCAAATTCTTGAGAGCCTCGGGGTCGACTACGTCGACGAGTCAGAGGTCCTCACCCCAGCCGACGAGACCCATCACATCGACAAGTGGGCATTCAAGGTGCCATTTGTCTGTGGCGCAACGAACTTGGGCGAAGCGCTCCGACGCATCTCCGAAGGTGCGTGCATGATCCGCTCGAAGGGTGAAGCCGGCACCGGCGACGTCGTCCAGGCCGTGCGTCACCTTCGCACGATCACCGGCGACATCAAGAAGCTGACTCAAGCCGACCAGCCAGAACTCTTCGAGTGGGCTAAACAGCTCCGTGCACCACTTCCGTTGGTTCAAGAGATTGCAGAGACTGGCGAGCTGCCGGTTCCGCTCTTCTGTGCGGGCGGCCTGGCAACTCCAGCCGACGCAGCGTTGGCGATGCAACTCGGCGCCGACGCCGTGTTTGTTGGATCTGGCATCTTCAAGAGCTCAGATCCTGCACCTCGTGCCCGAGCGATCGTCGAAGCGACGACCAACTTCGACGATCCCGCTATCCTCGCCAAGGTTTCGCGCGGTCTCGGTGCGCCAATGACCGGCATCGGGATGGACGAACTCGACGTGAAGTTCGAAGATCGCGGCTGGTGACCGTAGGAGTTCTTGCGCTTCAGGGCGCATTTCGGGCGCACATCCAAATACTGAACCAGCTCGACGCAGAAACCGCTGAGGTGCGCGTCCCCGCTGATCTCGAAGGCGTTGATGCGTTGGTTATCCCCGGGGGAGAGTCGACGACTATCTCGATGCTGCTCGAATCCTCAGGGCTGTTCGAACCCCTTGCCGACAAGATCGAAAAGGGTATGGCCGTTCTTGGTACCTGCGCCGGTTTGATTCTGTTGTCGACCAACATCGAGGATGGGCGCGCCGACCAGCGGAGTTTCAGACGTCTTGATATCGATGTTCAGCGAAACGGTTACGGAACCCAGATCGAAAGCTTCGAGACCGAGCTAGAAACAACGGTCACCCCCAATGCGGTCCATGCGGTGTTTATTCGGGCGCCGAGGATCACTCGCGTTGGTAGCGGCGTTGAGGTTCTTGCAGAATCGAGGGGGGAACCGGTTCTTGTACGGCAAGGCAACGCCCTCGGTGCGGCGTTTCACCCTGAGCTCTCACAAGACCCGCGTATTCATCAACTCTTTCTAGATTCCATCGCATAATGGACCCTGCGACGCGAGATACTGCGAACAAGGAGGTCACCTGATGTCAGGTCATTCCAAATGGGCAACGATCAAACACAAGAAGGGCGCTGCTGATAAGAAGCGTGCCAAGTTGTTTGCCAAGCTGATCAAGCAGGTCGAGGTAGCGGCCCGTCAGGGCGGTGGCGACAAGGACGCGAACCCCGCGCTTCGGACGATGTACCAGAAGGCGCGAGACAGCTCGGTCCCTCTCGACACGATCGAACGAGCCATTAAGCGGGGCACCGGCGAACTCGAAGGTGTGGAGTACGAGCCAATCACCTACGAGGGTTACGCACCGGCAGGTGTTGCGTTGTACGTCGAGGTGCTCACCGATAACCGGAACCGTTCCGGTGCCGACATGCGTTCGTTGTTCACTAAGAACGGTGGCTCGATGGCCGAGCCGGGCGCGGTGGCGTGGCAGTTCGAACGCAAAGGGGTCATTACCCTTTCTCGAACGCTCGACGAAGACGAGTTGATGATGGTGGCGCTCGAACACGGTGGCGAAGACCTCGTTGATGAGGGTGATACGTGGCGCCTCACGTGCGAGCCAACCGACCTGAACGGTCTTCGAGACGCGCTCAAAGACAACGAGATCGAGTTCGAAAACGCCGATCTCACAATGTTGCCGACGTCGACGGTCGAGATCACCGACCCGAGTGACGCAAAGGCCATTCTGCATTTGATCGACGTGCTCGACGACAACGACGATGTCCAGGACGTGTTTGCAAACTTTGATATGCCCGACGAGGTTCTTCAGGCGGCCGCAGCTGAAAGCTGAACCCGCTACCCGGCGCCAACATCAACTTTGGTTCGGAGCCTTTACCGTCTCAACTGGGCGAGCTTGAAGAACGATATGAGCGTGTAACTGTCATCGATCTCACCCGTCATGCACATCTCGATTACCTCGTCCACCGGCAGGCGTCGAAGCTGTAGTTGCTCGGTGTCTTCGGGTTCTGCTTCGCCCATTGTCAGCTCGGTTGCGAGGTAGCAGTATGCGGTTTCGTCAGTCACCGAGTTGGTCAGCTTCACCCCCGACAGCAGGGGAGTGAGCACACCGGCGCGAAGACCGGTCTCTTCGAGCAGCTCGCGGTGAGCGGTGTCTTCGGGATCGACACCTTGTGGACTGCCGCCAGCGGGCATCTCCCAGCTGTACTGATCGAGCGCGTAGCGATACTGGCCGACAAGCCACGTGTGGTCCTCATCGTCGATAGGGAGTACCCCGACCGCGAGGTTCTTAAAGCGGACGACACCGTAGATCCCCGGCGAGCCGCCAGGCGTGGTTACTTCGTTGTGTTCAACGGTGATCCACGGGTTCTCATAGCCGATGCTCGTGGAATGGGTTATCCACGGATTGTCGGTGTTCACAAAGGCTGACGCTAGTTACGCCGGGTTGAGAATGAGAGTGCCGTTGTGGCCGCCAAAGCCGAACGAGTTCGACATCGAGGGTCCTGGGGTCCACACACGTGGCTCCCCGACAACCAAGTCAATGGCAGGCATTGTCGGGTCCATCTCTTGATGACCAGCGGTCGGTGGGATGAGGCGGTGCTGCATTGAAAGGACGATGGTCGCGGCCTCGATTGCTCCTGCGGCTCCGAGCGCGTGTCCGGTGACTCCCTTGGTAGAGGTGACGATTGGGGCTGCGCCCGAACCAAAGACCTTGTTGATGGCTTCGGCCTCCGCTGCGTCGTTGAGCGGGGTAGAGGTGCCGTGGGCATTGATGTGCACGATGTCGTTCGCGCTCATGTCAGCGTCTTCGAGCGAGAGTTCCATACAGTTCACTGCACCTGCGCCCCCTGGACTTGGCGCCGTGATGTGGTGAGCGTCAGCTGTGGAAGCAGCTCCCATGACCTCGGCGAGGATGGTCGCTCCACGTGCCTTTGCCCGGTCCCACTCTTCGAGAACTAGCACCGCAGCGCCCTCGGCCATAACAAAGCCGTTTCGGTCTTTGTCGAATGGCATCGAGCGGTTGTTTGGCGACAACGCTGTCATGTTTCGAAAGCCCGCCAACGCAGTGACCGTGAACGAGGCCTCAGAGCCACCAGCAAGCACTGCGTCGCAGCGGTCGGTAGCGATCCAGCGAGCGCCGTTTCCGATCGAATGGGTGCCAGCAGCACACGCTGTAACCGTGTTTTCAGCCGGGCCTTGCCAGCCGTACCGCATCGACAGACCACCAGCGGCGGCATTTGCCATCATCATCGGAACGAGGAACGGCGATACGCGCCGCTCTCCCTTTTCGTATCGACGGATGATCTGTTCTTCGAGCGTGTTCAGCCCGCCGATGCCAGTTCCGAGGAAAACTCCACGTCGGGTCGGGGCCGCGTCGATCTCGCCAGCCTGCTCGAGAGCCTCCTGGGCTGCAGCGAAGGCAAACTGGGCATAGCGATCCGTGCGGCGCTCATCTTTTGGGTTATCAAAGTAGGGCGATGGGTCAAAGTCATAGACTCGTCGCTCGATATCTTCGACCGGGCTCAAGAGGCCCTGCCAAAACGCTTCTTTGCCAATGCCGCAGTGCGCGACGACGCCGACTCCGGTTACGGCGACCCGACGGAATTTCATTACAGCTTGTTCACGACGAGGTCGTAGGCGCCCTTTACGGTTGCAATGCCTTCGACTTCGTCTTCTTCGACGCTGACATCGAACTCTTCTTCGAGTCCCATGACCAATTCCATCAGGTCAAGGCTGTCCGCATCGAGGTCATCGGCAAACGATGCCTCCATGGTGACCTTGTCAGCCTCTACCGAGAGAACCTCGACAGCGACCTTTTGAAAGCGGGCAAAATTGTCATCACTCATGATGTACTCCTAAATGCAAGTGCGTAGATCTTATTCGATACTTTGGGCAGAACGGCGCCTCAACCCACCTAGCCCATGGCAATTCCACCGTCGACTGGAATTATGGCTCCGGTGATGTAGCCAGCGGCCGGCGACGCCAGGAACGCAATCGTCGCGGCAATCTCTTCTGGTTGGCCGACACGACCGAGAGGAACGATATCGGTCATCGCCGAAAGTTGGGCCTCGGTAAGAGCTGCGGTCATGTCGGTAGCGATCGGTCCGGGGGCAACGACGTTCACCGTGATGTTGCGCGAGGCAAATTCTTTGGCGAGTGAACGGGCGAGGCCATGAAGTCCTGCCTTGGACGCTGCGTAGTTGG
>CAZHUR010000058.1:0-10373 GCA_964535395.1 uncultured Acidimicrobiales bacterium | reverse complement strand
ATTCACATCCCTCAGGTCAAAGGCTTCTGGGAGAAGTTCTACTTCCGCCCTGGCAACCTCGGTTACCCGGTCTTCGACACTGCGGTCGGTAAGGTCGCAGTCAACATTTGCTACGACCGTCATTTCCCTGAAGGTTGGCGTGAACTCGGCTTGAACGGTGCCGAGATCGTGTTCAACCCCTCGGCTACGAGTCGCGGATTGTCTTCGTATCTATGGAAGCTCGAACAGACCGCATCCGCGGTGGCGAACATGTATTTCGTGGGTGCGATCAACCGCGTGGGCGTCGAGCCGCTCGGAGATAACGACTTCTACGGCACGAGCTACTTTGCCGATCCGCGCGGCCAGTTCGTCGGAGACCCAGCGAGCGACCAAGACGAAGAACTCGTCATACGCGACCTCGACATGGGCAGCATCAAAGAGGTACGTGATCAGTGGGCGTTCTATCGGGATCGCCGCCCTGACATGTACGACCAAATCGCACAGGCCTAGTCAGGTGTCGGATCTTCTCACTTCAAAGCCCACTGTCTACGGCTCCCAATGCTGACCGTAACCGCTGACGGGTTCGACGAAAACCGAGCACTGCACAACTGAGTATTGAACAACTGAACTGACCCGGGCGTCGGGTGAAGGAGGCAGCAATGACAACACTGATCAAGGGAGGCATCGTCGTCTCTGCGACTGGGGCAGACCCGGCCGACGTGTTGATCGACGGGGAGAAGATCGTCGCGGTGTTGGAACCGGGTTCGGCGATTGCCTCTTCGGCTGAGGGTGATGCCGAGGTGATAGACGCGACAGGCAAATACGTGATCCCGGGAGGTGTAGACGTTCACACCCACATGGAGCTGCCCTTCGGTGGCACGTTTGCGTCGGACACCTTCGAGTCGGGTACGATCGCCGCCGCTTGGGGCGGAACGACAACGATCGTCGATTTCGCAGTACAGAGCTACGGCCGACAGGTTCGAGAGTGCCTCGATGAGTGGCACGGCAAGTCCGAGGGCAACTGTGCAATCGACTACGGCTTTCACATGATCATCGGCGACGTGAACGAAGCGTCGCTGAAAGAGATGGACATTCTCGTCGACGAGGGAATTACCAGCTTCAAGCTGTTCATGGCGTACCCGGGTGTCTTCTTGTCCGACGATCGCCAGATCCTCGAAGCAATGCAAACAAGCGCCAACAACGGCTCGATGATCATGATGCACGCAGAGAACGGCATCGCAATCGACCTGCTCGCCGAGCAGGCGGTAGCCCGGGGCGAGACTGGACCGGTGAACCACGGGTTGGTGCGTCGCCAAGAGCTCGAATCGGAGGCCACCCACCGTGCCATCAAGCTGGCCAAGGTTGGTGCGTCGCCTCTGTACATTGTTCATCTGTCTGCATCAGGGGCACTTGAAGAAGTGGCACGTGCGCGCAACGAAGGTGCGAACGTTTTTGCCGAGACCTGCCCGCAGTACCTCTACCTGTCACTTGAGGAGCATTTGGGTGCACCGGGGTTCGAAGGTGCGAAGTATGTCTGTTCGACACCGCTTCGTTCGAAGCATGAACACCATCACGCCGACTTGTGGAAGGGCCTTCGCTCCAACGATCTCAGCGTGGTTGCCACCGACCACTGTCCCTTCTGTTTCAAGGATCAAAAAGAGCTCGGTGTAGACGATTTCCGTGCGATTCCAAACGGCATTGGCGGCGTCGAGCACCGAATGGATCTGATCTATCAAGGTGTGATCAACGGTGAGATCACGCTGCCGCGCTGGGTCGAGTTGTGCTCGACCACACCAGCTCGGATGTTTGGTTTGTATCCGCAGAAGGGCACGATCCAACCCGGAGCCGATGCAGACATTGTCCTCTATGACCCGAACGCAAACTGGTCGATCAGCGTGGACAATCACCACATGAATATGGACTACAGCGCCTACGAGGGCTTCGAGGTCCAAGGCAAGGTCGACACGGTGATGTCTCGGGGCAAAGTCATCCTCCGAGATGACTCCTTCCTCGGTAAGGCCGGCGACGGCAAGTATCTCAAGCGAGGCCTCAGCCAGTACTTGGTCTGACCCCTAGAAAGGCGAGCGAAACAATGGACTTTGGAGTTGTTCTTCAGACAGATCCGCCATCGTCGAGAGTCGTAGAACTGGCGAAGAAGGCAGAGACGCACGGCTTCGGTTACGGCTGGACCTTCGATTCACACATCCTGTGGCAGGAGCCGTACCCGATCTACACAGCGATGTTGGCTGCTACCGAGAACATGATCGTCGGGCCAATGGTCACCAACCCCGGCACCCGCAACTGGACGGTTAGCGGATCGTTGTTTGCCACGTTGAACGAAATGTTCGGCGAGCGCACGATCTGCGGTATTGGCCGTGGCGACTCGGCAATGCGCGTGCTTGGCCATAAGCCCGCGAAGTTGGCGACGTTGAGCGATGCAATGGGTGTCATCAAGGGTCTTGCCGAGGGACGCGAGGTCACCTACAACGGCACCCAACAGAAGCTTCCGTGGGCCGAGCCGACGACGCTGCCCATGCTGATGGCTGCATACGGACCGAAGGCCTTGCACATGGCTGGTTCCGAGACCGACGGCTTTATCCTGCAGCTCGCTGATCTTCAGTTGGCAGAATGGATGATCGAAGCGGTCAAGACCGCTGCGAGTAATGCAGGTCGAGATCCCGACGCACTTCACATCGTCGTTGCCGCCCCGGCCTACGTGGGTGACGACATTGCCCATCAGCGAGACCAGTCTCGCTGGTTTGGAGGAATGGTCGGCAATCACGTTGCCGACCTCGTCGACCGTTACGGAGGTGACGGTGGCGGTGTGCCCCAGGCACTCACCGACTACATCAAGGGCCGGGAGGGTTACGACTATTCGGGTCACGGTAAGGCCGGACATGATCACACCGATTTTGTTCCCGACGAGATCATCGATCGCTTCTGCGTGCTTGGCCCAGCCGAGGCTCACATCGAACGCATGGAGGCGCTAAAGGCGCTCGGAGTTACCCAGTTCGCTATCTATCTCATGCACGATCAGAAGGACGAAACCCTCGAGGCGTATGGCACGCACGTGATCCCGGCGGTGAAGTGAGCCAATGAAGTCGGTGCGGCGGGTCGGGACTACGGCGCTTGCGCTGGTCTTCTTCGCCGCGCTGTGGGAGCTCTACAAGTTCGTTGGCGGAGCCGTTGGATTGGACTGGCCGATCGCGACCGACGACCTCACGATGCCTCACAGCTGGGACATTGTTGCGGTGTTGTTTGAGCCGGTTCAACGCGGTTCTGATCAGAGCCTGTTGCTCTTCTTGTTGGAGTCTGCTTTCTTCACCTTCCGTGAGGCAGCGTTGGGCTTTGCTCTGGGTGCAGCGATCGGTCTGACGCTGGCGATCATCATGTTGCGGTTCAAGTTTCTCGATGACGGTCTGGTGCCGTGGATCAACGTGAGCCAGACCATTCCTTTGATCGCGCTCGCGCCGATCGTGGTGACCTGGGCCCGCGGCATTTCGTTTGTGTCCGACACTCAGGCCGTTGCGCTGATCGCCACCTACCTGACGTTCTTTCCGGTGGCGGTCAACGGTTTGGCCGGGTTGAAGTCGCCCGATGAGAACGCTCTCGAGCTCATGAGAAGCTATGGCTCGCCGTGGTGGTCGACGCTTCTAAAGTTGCGCTTTCCAGCAGCCCGACCGTTTCTCTTTCCAGCGTTCAAGCTGGCCGCGACCTTGAGTGTGGTCGGTGCGATCGTCGGCGAGATTTCATCGGGTGTTTCCGGTGGACTGGGCCGGGTGATCTTGGACTTTGCTGGCCGCTACAGCACCGGCCCCGAACGGGTCTATGCAGCTGTGCTTGCAGCGGCTGCGCTTGGATTGTTCGTATTTGGGTTGACCCTTCTCGTCGAGCGATACGCATTGCGGGGACAGAGGATCGAGGTCGATCGTGGCTGATACACATGCGGGTAACGAGGTAATGGCAGTCCAAATTTCGGGCGTCGATAAGACGTTCGGCGCCGGAACTCCAGACGAGGTCTGTGCACTGTCGGGTATCGATCTTTCGGTTGCAGAAGGCGAGTTTGTTTCGCTGATCGGTCCATCGGGCTGTGGCAAGTCGACGATGTTGCGTTTGATTGGAGATCTGCTTGAGACAACTGCCGGAACCGTTGAGGTTTTCGGTAAGCCCGCCTCCCAGGCACGCCTCGACCGCGACTACGGGATGGCGTTTCAGACCGCCGGGCTCTTCCCATGGCGCAAGGTCGGAACGAACATCGAGCTGCCCCTCGAGTTGGCTGGCGTCTCGAAGGCTGAACGTCAACAGCGGTCTGCCGAGATGCTCGAACTGGTAAAGCTTCCCGATTTTGCCAACCATTATCCGCGCCAGCTCTCCGGGGGTATGCAGCAGCGCATCGCGATTGCTCGAGCGTTGTCGTTTCGTCCGCGCCTATTGCTCATGGACGAGCCGTTTGGTGCCCTCGATGAGATGACTCGTGAGCATATGCAGGCCGAGTTGATGGCGATCAAGGCCGAGCTCGACACGACGATCGTGTTCGTAACGCACTCAGTTTCTGAGGCAGCGTTTCTCAGCGATCGAGTGGTCGTGCTGTCGCCACGACCGGGTCGGATTCATCAGGTGATAGACGTCGACCTTGGCGTTCGCACGCCGGAAACCCGACAAGACGCCGAGTTCTTTAAGCACGTCACCGACATCCGAGCAGCACTGCGATCGGTCGAGGAGATGTCGTGAGCAAGTCTCTACGATCGCTGTTCCCACCCCTACTCGTTGGAATCACGATCCTCATCGTGTGGGAAGGAGCGATCGGGGTCTTCGACATCGACGAGTTCCTTCTGCCAAGGCCATCGTCAATTTTGACTGCATTGTCAGAAGACTGGTCTCCCGCAGTCGGAGGCGGAACCTCGACGGTCGCTCTACGGGAAGCCGGTCTCAACACCGGCATCGTCGCCGTGGCGGGCCTCATCGTCGGCGTCACGGCGGGGGCGGTACTGGCGTTGATCGCCACTCGCTTCGTCAAGATGGGCGAGACACTCACACCGTTCGCCGTCGCGGTGAACGCCACACCGATCGTTGCGTTGGCTCCGATCTTCAACGCCTGGTTTGGCATCACGTCGATCTGGAGCAACATCGCGGTGGTCGTCGCTGTGGTGTTCTTCCCGGTCTTTATCAACACCGCGAAAGGCCTCACCGAGGCGCACCCGGACCAACTTGAATTGATGCAGTCTCTGGGGGCGTCTGAGAGCACCACGTTGCGAACGGTCCGGATCCCAAACGCAGCCCCGTTCTTTCTGACATCGCTTCGCATCGGCGCGCCGCTCAGCGTGATCGCAGCGATCGTGGCCGAGTATTTCGGCGGTCCAGTCGATCGGTTGGGCCCTGTCATTACTCAGAACGCGAGCTTTGCGCGGTACGACAGCGCATGGGCCGCAATCGTTGTGGCGAGCGTTTTAGGGCTGGTCCTCTTTGGACTGGCGATCGCAGCAGAGCGAGTCCTGATGCCGTGGAAATCGACTGAAAACAACCAGAGATAAAACTCAACAATCTGCAATCCTTGGGAGGAAAAATGAAAGCAAAATTGAACACTCGAAAGCTCTTAGGGCTGCTGGCTGCGCTGGCGATGATCGCGGCGGCGTGCGGTAGCACGGCTGACACCGCAGCCGAAGGGGGAACCGACGAAGGAGGTGGTGGGGGAGACGCCGCCGAATGTGAAGCCGTCGATGACGTTTCCTTGCAGCTCCAGTGGTTTGCCCAGGCCCAGTTCGCTGGCTACTACGCCGCAGTCGACCAGGGACTCTACGAAGGTCGGTGCCTGAACGTGACGATCCTCGAAGGTGGCGTTGACATCGTTCCTCAGCAAGTTCTTGCAAGCGGCGGTTCTGACTACGCCATCTCGTGGGTACCTCGTGTGCTTGCATCGCGTGAAGAAGGGGTCGACGTTGTGAATGTGGCGCAGATCTTCCAGCGTTCGGGAACGCTGCAGGTCTCGTTCGCCGATTCGGGTATTACGAGTCCGGAAGACTTCGCTGGCGCCAACATTGGTTCGTGGGGCTTCGGCAACGAGTTTGAGCTTCTGGCCGGTTCTCGCTCTGTGGGACTCGAGCCCGGTGAAGACTTCGAAATCGTGCAGCAGAACTTCGACATGCTCGCACTCATCAACGGAGAGATCGACGCAGCTCAGGCAATGATCTACAACGAGTTCGCACAGGTGCTCGAGACGGTCAACCCTGAGACCGGCGAACTTTTCACGCCCGACGATCTGACGATCATCGACTGGAACGATGTCGGCACAGCGATGCTTCAGGACGCGATCTGGGCAGACGGCGGCCGCCTTGGTGACGAGGCCTACGACGACCAGACGACCCGTTTCATCGCCGCGTCGATGGAGGGTTGGCAGTGGTGCCGCGACAACGCAGAAGCTTGTGTTGACGTCGTCTTGGCAAACGGTTCAACGCTTGGGGAGTCTCACCAAACGTGGCAACTCAACGAGATCAACGCGTTGATCTGGCCTTCGCCCGGCGGCATCGGCGTGATGGATGCTGACCTGTGGAACCAAACTGTCGAGATCGCAGTCGCTGAAGGTGTCTTGACCGCCGAGCCCGAGGATGGAGCGTTCACAACCGAGTTCGCCGAAGCGGCCGTTGCGCTCGTTGGTGGCGATACCGTCGGTGACGGCTTCGAGAGGGTCGAGGTCGAGCTGCTCGAGGGCGGCGAGTAACCGGGCGAACAAACAACGTACTAACCAACAACCGTTGTGGTTCCGACTCGTTTGAGTCGGAACCACAACGCTGTTGCACAGATCGGCTTTCTGGAGCCGCTGGAACGCAAGTGCCCGCCACGGTTAGGACTGGTTCGACCTGGCCTCTACGCTCGGGCACGTGGTATCGAAGATAACGTCCAGCACAGAACCTGAGTTTTCAGAAACTGAGTTGCAACAGCGTCGAGAGCTGCGGCGAATGAAGCTGTTGGCAACGTCAATGTTGGTCATTGCAGCGGTGGTTTTCCTCGTGACTCGCGTGCTCGAAGAGGAGTACAGCTGGCTTGGGTATATTCGGGCTACCTCAGAGGCCGCGATGGTCGGAGCGATAGCGGACTGGTTTGCGGTAGTTGCTTTGTTTAAGCATCCCCTCGGTTTGCCAATTCCGCACACGGCGCTGGTTCCGCAGCGCAAGGACGAGATTGGTAGGGGGTTGGGCGCGTTTGTGCAATCCAACTTCCTCAGCGCTGAAGTTGTGTCAGAGAAACTTGAGAGCATCGAGCTCAGTCGCCGAATTGGTCTGTGGCTTCGCGAACCAGAAAACGCTCGAGTGGTTGTTTCTGAACTGGCGGTACCAGCATCGGCCGTCTCGGAAGTTCTCAACAATGATGTTCGCGAGCTCGTCGACACGGTGGTCCGTGACCGACTGAGCGAGACTTCTGTTGCGCCGATGATGGGCCGCGTCGTCGGTACCGTCGTGGCCTATTTGCGAGAAGCCGACTCCGACCACCACGTCGTAGGAGACCTCGATGTTCGCGCGCTCGACCTGGTGGAGCGGCTTCGCAACGATCAACAACTCATCGCAAAGGGCGAACAGCTCAAGCACGAACTTCTTGAGCATCCCCAGTTCGAAGCATGGACAAAGGACTTGTGGGACTCGGTACAGCACGGGTTTGGCCAGGCAGCCCAGACCACCGAGTCGATAGTTCGCCGCCGGGCTGAGGATTCGATCGTGCTGCTGGCAAACCAGCTGCTTCACGACGAAGAGCTTCAAACCAAAGTCGATGCATGGATTGAATCGGTCGTGATATCTCTAGCCGAAGCTGGTGGTTCTGAGATTGGTGAGTTGATCGAGGAGACCGTGCAGGGCTGGGACGATGATCAACTCATCGACCGACTTGAACCTCCGATCGGCTGTGATCTGCAATTCATCCGAATCAACGGAACGCTCGTCGGAGGTCTTGTTGGCTTTCTGATCTTCGCGGGTGGCCAGTGGTTCTTGTAAACCGCGGTGGACTCGAGCGTGTCATCAAAATAACACTCGCGCGATCTCAAACGATCCGCTAGGTTCATCAGTGGCGGCAGTTCGTTGGGCGGGACGAGATGAAAATAGAGTCGGATGCGGTACGTAAGTCGGGCTACACGGCGGTGTTTCTCATCGTCACGGCGATGGCTGCTCTCGCAGTCTCCTTTGCGGTGAGCGTGCTAATTACCTGACACGCACTGCGCGTCGATGACACGTTGACGCGTAGCTTTGGGAAATGGTCTCGATCAACGCTCCACTCGCAGGCACGGTCGTTAGCGTCGTGCCGGTCGGAGCCGAAGTAGCCGCTGGCGGACCGGTCGCGGTACTCGAGTCGATGAAGATGGAGTACACGGTCACCACCGACGAGCCCATCCTGATCGAGGCGGTGAACGTTGCGGTCGGTGACCTTGTCGACACGGGGTATGAGATGTTGTCGGGATCATCTACCGACGCGGTCGCCGACGAGATCGAGGTGCCCGAAGAGGTGGCGAGCGCAGCGCTCGCCGAAGTCGTCGATCGACACGATGTTGGACTTGATCATGCCCGCTCAGACGCCGTTGCGAAACGGCATGCGATGGGTCGCAGGACTGCGAGAGAGAACGTGGCCGACCTCGTCGACGCCGACAGTTTCGTTGAATACGGTCCGCTCGCGATAGCCGCCCAACGCCGACGGCGCGATGTTGCCGAACTGATTGCTCGTACGCCCGCCGATGGTCTCGTCGGCGGCATCGGCACGATCGATGGGCAACGGTGTGTTGTTGCGAGCTATGACTACATGGTTCTTGCTGGTACACAGGGAATGGTCAACCACCGGAAGAAGGATCGACTGTTCGATCTGGCACAACGATTGAAACTGCCGGTCGTGTTCTTCACCGAGGGAGGGGGAGGACGACCTGGAGACGTGGATATGCCCGGTGTGAGCTGGCTCGATTGCCTAGCTTTTGCTCTCTTTGGTGCTCTCGGCGGCAGCGTGCCCACCATAGGGGTGAACGCTGGTTACTGCTTTGCTGGCAACGCCGCGCTGCTCGGTACCTGTGACGTCGTCGTCGCCACCGAAGACTCCAATATTGGTATGGCCGGCCCGGCAATGATCACTGGTGGCGGACTCGGCGACTTCGGCCCAACCGAGATCGGACCTGCCGATACACATGCCAACAACGGTGTGATCGACGTGCTCGTCGCCGACGAAGCTGAGGCCACCGCCGTTGCGAGAAAAGTGCTCGGATTCAGTCAGCATGTGTCCGTTGCCGCTGACGCTCAACCGGTCGAGTCCCTGCGCAGGACCGTGCCAGAAAATCGGCGCGAAGCCTATGACATGCACGCTGTCATAGACGCTCTTGTCGATGTCGGCAGCGCCGTGGAATTTCGTTCGAATTGGAACACAGCGATGATCACCACAATGGCCAGAGTTGAGGGGCGACCGTTGGCGATCATCGCAAACAACCCGCTGCATCTCGCTGGCGCGATCGACCACGGCGCAGCGAAGAAAGCCGCTGAGTTCATGGAACTCTGCGAGAAATGGCAGCTACCGATCTTGTTCCTATGCGATACCCCAGGCTTCATGGTCGGCCCCGATTCGGACGCGGAGGGCCTGCCTCGAAGCGCGGGGAAGTTGTTTCGTGTTGGAGCTAATCTGACCGTGCCATTCGGGACGGTTATCACCCGTCGAGGCTACGGTCTTGGGGCCCAAGCAATGGCCGGAGGCGGATTCAAAGAACCGTTGTTCACCGTGTCGTGGCCAACGGGAGAATTCGGTCCGATGGGCCTTGAGGGAGCAGTACATTTGGGCTTCGGTAGAGAGCTCTCTGAAGCGTCCGAAGGACCTGAACGTGATGCTCTCTTTGCGAAGCTTCTCGACACGATGATCGAGCATGGGAAGGCCACGAACGTGGCGTCACATTTCGAGATCGACGACGCTATCGACCCTGCGGATACGCGCCGCTGGATCCGACTCTTGTTCGACTGAAGTCGCCGGTCTTTGCGCCCCTACCTAGAAATTGCCGGCGACAGGTGATGCTGCGGGTTCGCGGCTTCCATCGCCGATGCAATCTCGAACAGCTCGCGGTCTTGACCGGCTCGTGTAACGAGTTGCAGACCGACCGGCAACCCTTCGCTGGTGAACCCAGCCGGGATGCAGATTGAAGGACAACCCGTCGGTGTGATGATGCACGCCGCCATCATCCACCCGAGGTAGTCGGGCATCGCAACGCCGTTGATCTCGGTCAGGAACTCGGTTTCGACTGGGAACGCTGGGACTTGTGCAGCCGGCATGGCGAGCACGTCGTACTCGTCGAAGAACGCACTCATCGTTCGATGGAGGTCAGCCCTTTGGCGTTCTGCCAAGAACAGGTCTTCGGTCGTGAGTGTGCGTCCGTATTCGATGTTCTCTCGTAC
>CAZHUR010000057.1:0-10378 GCA_964535395.1 uncultured Acidimicrobiales bacterium | reverse complement strand
GCCATACCCAAGCCGGTCGAGTTGCCGACGCCAATTCGTCGACGCAGGGATGGCTCGAGCGTGACAGCTGTGTCCGGAGATGTAAGAGCAGCCATATGCTCGACCAGATCCATGACGAAGGTACGGATGAGAAACACGGTGAGCATCTCGGCCTGAAACGGAGCGAGGAATTCTGGACGATCCTCGATCGCGCCACGGTCTGCCGCTCCAAACTTTCCGCTCCCGTAGACCGCGGTGGTGCGCATGAGATAGCCCACCTCCTCGATGAGGTCGCTATTTGGCTGCTGGCCCGCCGCCAGAGAGTCGACCACCGAAGAGAACAAACGAGCTGAACGATTTGCTCGCGAGAGGACTAGTTCACGTCCAGAGACTCGGCCTGCTTCTTGAAGTGGAACATTCGCCCGCAGCCGATCGATGTCTTGTGTTGAGGGCACACCGTCGTGGAGAGCGAAGGTCGCGTCCCACGCTGTTGCGATCACGCGGTCCGATCGCATCTCCGGCGCCAGATCGTGACCGAAGGCGACGAGTGTGTAGGTCCGCCCGCCCGCACTGGTCGGCAAGGTAGCCGAGTACAACGCGGTGCCAACGCCCTTCGCGTCGATGTCGAAAAGAGGTCTCTCGAAGACCCACTCCTCGCTCTTCATCCTTCGAAGCAGGGTTCGCATGAATGAAAGTCGGCACTGATGAAACGCTCCCATACGCTCGAGACGCATGACGACCTCAGGTGGTCGCAGTGCAACGGTGGCCGCGGCGGACATTACGGTTTCACCGGCCCGAAGTTGGCTTCGAAGAACCGATACCAGTTGTCGCCCATCACCGCCGCGACGTCGTCGTTACCGAAACCGACGTTGCGAAGCCCTTCCTCGACGTTGCCGAAGTCGAGGTTGCTTGCAAACCAAGACGGTTGTGTTGGGAACCCGGGCTTGGATGCGGTTCCCTCGCCATAGTCGATTCCCTTGGTCCAACGACCAACGCGCATCCACTCAACGATGCTGTCGGGCTGGTCTTGGCAGAGATCGCTGCCGATGCCAAAGTGTTCGACGCCATAGGTATCTGCAGCATCGGCGACCATCTCGCAGAAGCTCTCGAGGGTGCAATCGGTCTTGTCCTTGAGATGATGCGGGTAGAGGGAGAATCCCATCATCCCTCCGTTACTCGTTACGGCCCGAATGACCTCACTACTCTTGTTGCGCAGCGCCGGGTGCCAAGAGTGTGGGTTGGCGTGGGTGATTGCGATTGGACGTTCGGAGATCTCTGCGGCTTCGATGGTGGAACGGTCGGCGGAGTGGCTCATGTCGACCACCAACCCAACTCGATTCATCTCACGAATCACCGCTTTACCCATGCGGGTGATGCCGGCATCGTCGTCTTCGTAACACCCGGTCGCGAGCAGTGACTGATTGTTATAACTGAGCTGCATGAATCGTGCGCCCAGGGTGTGCACGATCTCGACGAGGTCGATGTCGGCTTCGATCGGTGACGGATTCTGGAACCCGAAAAAGATCGCGGTGCGACCAGATTCGCGTGCGCGGTCGATATCGGCTGCTGTACGTGCGAGCAGGATCAGGTGATCGAACTCTTGAAACCACCGGTTCCACCTGCTGAACTCGGCAACGGTCTCGCGAAACGTCTCGTGGTACGCGATCGTGACGTGAACGGCGTCGACGGCACCTGCGCGCATCTCTTTGAAAATCTGTTCTGACCAGTTGGCGAACTGCAAGCAGTCGATTCGGTACATGACATCCTGAGCTACGGCGCGGTCCCCTTCGCGCACGTGCCTAAATGCTAGAGGTCCGAACTTCGCAGAGCCAGACCTGGCACCGCGATCTATCCGTCGGTGACTTCTGGGGCGGTTGCCGGTTCGCCTGCGTCAGGCGTCGGTTCAGGGGCAGGATCAGCCGCTGGAGCCTCCGGTTCGAGAACTTCGCTCAGCACCTCTGCCTCGACAGGGGCGACCTCTCCGGTTTCGGTGTCGGCTGTGGTGTCTTCATCGGGACTCTCGCCAAGCTCCGCATCCTCTTCGTCTCCAGAACCGGGCTCTTCTACCTGCACTGGCACCGTGGTCGTCGGGGTTGGGATCGGAAGACGAGCAAACGACGCGAATGAGCTGCTTTCGGGCGATACGTCGAGTTGGTTGTGGTACCCGCGCCCAGCTCGGGTGACGTTAGCCGAATAGGTGAGGTCGTGGTTGTAGGCAAAGTAGGCACGCTGCTCTCCTGAACTGGTGAGCATCGAACCGGGAGCGTCGCACAGGTAGCGTGCAGCAGCGAGCGACGCGTCGTAGATGTTCTGCGGGTCTCTCTGTCCGTCGCCGTTGCCGTCTGAGTCATAGAGTGCCCACGTGGTCGGAATGAACTGCATTGGCCCGACGGCGCGATCGAAGGTTCGGTCACCATCGAGGACGCCATTGTCGCTGTCCAATATGAGAGCGAGCCGCTGAACTCCTGCGGTCTCCTGGGTCCGGCCCGTAGCAGCGGGTAGATCTCCGGTGACGGTGCCGCCAAGAACTCGTCCGTCGAGCGGAAGGCCCAAAATGTCGGTTGTTGTATTCCCTTCCACATCGAGCGTCGAGCTACCGAAGTAGCCGTGGAAGCTCTCGATGCGCCCAATGCCAGCGAGTTGCGACCAGTGAATTCCACAGCTTGGGTCTTCGGTGGCCAAGGTGCGAGACGCCCGCACATACGCGTTGAGCGCCACCAATGGGATGTCGGTGCCCGCAACGAATGCGTCGAGGCGCTGATGAAACGCCACCTGATATTGAGCAGCGGTGGCTTCGGTGAACGCCAGCGTGTCTTCGATCGTTACGTCGAGCTCTTCGCCTCGCTCTTCAAGATCGACGATCTCGGCCCGCAGGTTGACGCGGTCTTCGATGTGATCATCTATCTCGGCATTGAAGTTGACGATGTCGACTACCCAACCGTCGACCGCTGCTTGGATCGGAGCTCGTTCGGCTGCCAACTGATCGCGACGATCTTGGCTCTCACGATGGAGCCGCTCGAATTCCATGATCTCTTGGGTGTGGATCTCCCGGACCTGCCCAATCACGACGCGCCGTTCGGGCACAGCGGTCGACTCTGGGTCGAGGAGCATCGTCTCAAGCTCTAGATCTTCACCGGTGAACGCCTTCACTGCGATCTCGATGATCGCGCTCTGTCGTTGATCGATCTCCCCGGTCAGCCGAGCCTGTTCGTCAGCTTCGTCGCGATCAGCAGCATCGATGACCCCAAGTTCGACTTCGGCCTCGTCGATGTCGTCTTCGGTTCGTTCGATCGAGCTTCGTGCAGAAGCGATCCCTCGTGTGGCTTGAGCAATTCCGGTCTCAGCCGATGCGATGTTGTCATCGACGGTCGTGCGAGCCAGCTCTGCGGTGGCGACCGCCTGAAGAGCCAGGAGGTGGCGTTCAGATTCGACGGAGACGTCGACGTCGATATCGACCGATTGACTCCCCACACCTTCGGCCAGAACTGCGCTGACGCTCAGTTCGTCAAAGTCGAAGTCGGGGATGGGGGCGAGTGGTTCCTCAACGAGACCGAAACGCTCGATTGGGTCAGACCATGGCTCACTTAGGAGACCATCTTCGAACTCGAGGCCGGTCACTGGCGAAATATCGCTCTGGCCAAATGCTGACGGCAAGGCCCACGCCTGGGCGAACAAGATGGCGACTAGCAGGATAAATCCTGCCCTGTTCGGTTTCTTGATTTGAGACTTCATGGAGTGGGTTACCTGTGCCGACGTTCCGCCTGGAGCTAGTAGTCGGCAGGAGCCATCGATTGGTAACCCATTGAGGGAACAAATTTTGGTCTCTTAAGCGCTGGTCACAGACCGTGCTGAATCGGCTCCCGAAACTGCATTTGAGCGAATTAGGTAACTAGACGCTGTCGTTTGGGGCCCGACGCCCCGCTTCCACCTCGTTCAGATCGAGGTGATTGCGCATGTATTGGTTTGTTGCATCGTTGGTCGGCTGGAAATCCCAGGCCGAATAGCGGCCTTTCATCAGCGAGTCATGCACTGTTCTGCGCGCCGCTTGGCTGGCAAACACGGCGTCACGGATTGCCGAGAGATCCCAGCGGCTTTCCCGAACCCTTCGAAACTCGTCCAAGGTGGCCGAGAAGTCCTCGCTCGCCGCCAGGTTTGTCAACTCGTGAGCATCTGTGGCCAGATCGAAGAGCTGTTCGCCGTCGGGTTCGCTGTAGATGTACTTCAGGTTGCCGCTGCGCAACATGACGATGGGAGCTATCGCTCCCTCACCGAGGTACTCGCCTTCAATGACACGCTCATGATCTTCTGTTCCTTCGAGCTGAGGAACGAGTGAGTGACCGTCCAGCTCGTCGGCGATGTTCGCGCCAGCGAGTTCGATGAGGGTCGGGGTAATGTCGAGCAGGCTCGAAAGGGTTTTGACCCGCCGCGGTTCGTAGCGCCCGGGTGCCCTCACGATTAGCGGAACCCGCGCACTCGCCTCGAAGAACGACATCTTGTACCACAAGCCGCGTTCGCCGAGCATGTCCCCGTGATCTGCGGTGAAGATGACGATCGTGTCGCTCTCCATGTCGTGGGTTGCGAGTGTGTCGAGCAGCCGGGATACCTGGTCGTCGACGTAGCTGCAGTTAGCCAGATACGCGTGGCGAGCGTTTCGGATCTGCTCGCTGCTCACCTCTGCAACATCGGCGCACATCACGTGTGCAAGCCGTTCGCTGTGCGGATCTGATGGAGCCTCGCCCTGCGCCACCGTCGGCATCGGAATCTGATCGTGGTCGTAGAGATCCCAGAACTCAGGCCGAGCGACATAGGGGTCGTGCGGATGTGTAAACGACGCGGTCAGCATCCATGGACGCTCATCGTTGGTTCTCGCAAGGTCTCGCAGCTTTGCCACTGCTTTGAAGCCAACCTCGTCGTCGAAGTCGAGTTGGTTGGTCACGTCCGCAGTACCGGCATGGATGACGCTGTCGAGGTTGTGGTACCACCAGTCGAACCGACCTTCTGGGTCGAGCCAGTTTGGGGTCCAGCCAAAGTCAGCCGGATAGATGTCGGTGGTCAGCCGTTCTTCGTAACCGTGGAGCTGGTCCGGGCCGACGAAGTGCATCTTGCCAACCAGCGATGTTTGGTATCCGACAGCGCGCAGATGATGCGCAAACGTTGGGATGCTCGATGCGAACTCGGACGCGTTGTCATAGGCGCCGATCTCACTGTTGCGTCGGCCGGCCATCATCGAGAACCGTGCGGGAGCGCACAGCGGCGAGTTGCTGTAGGTCGTCTCGAACACGACCCCCTCTTCAGCGAGTCGATCGATCGCTGGAGTGATCGACGGCCCACCCCACGGGCTAATAAACGGCGCGGCCATCTGATCGGCCATGATCAGCAAAATGTTCGGTGGTTCACCCATCTGCGGGACTTTAGGGCTTCCCGCCTGCGAATTCGTGCCACGGTTGCTCTAGAGCGCGACGCGTTTTGGCCAAATTCTCCGCTTGCTCACGGTCCCACTTGATCTCGTCCTGCCGCAAGGCATCGCGACGCCTGCGAATCTGACGAGTCGCGCGAGCGACTGCCGCCGACACAACTGGAGTTGACGGAACTCCAAGTTCATCGCCCGATGTTGGACCGTGAAAGCGCCTCGTCAGAGCATTCAGCACCCGTTCGCTCACCGATCTCGGAACTCGTAGTTGAGCCGCGAGCACATCTGCCACGCTCGACAAGGTGGCCTGGGCCAGGAGAGCAGACTCAGAGATCACAGGACCGGTCACCGATTGCAGCATCTGGTCGACTCGGGCAGCTTCGGCGTTACTCGAGATGCCTTCGACGAGTTGGGGATCGATGCCGAGCAGATGGCCCACGTACCACCAGTACTGGTAGCTGTCCGCAATCTCGTGGGAGGAAAGGCCAAAGCCCATTTCGTCTTCCGCTTTGAACGAGGTCATCGTGAAATCGATCCACGTTCGCGCCATGTCGATCTGGTTGATCGGCGTTCCGTGTGCATCCTCGTCGTAGGAACGATTGCGAGCGCACCGTCGCATCTTTGCATGCAACAGCCGAAACTGGAGCGTGGCGACATAGCCGGGCTCGCCAACTCGGAGACTGTCTGGGGTCATCACGCTCAACAGCCACTTGCCCGCTTGCTCGATGCGCTTACTGGCACCATCTACAACTCGGCCGGTCTGGGTAAGCACTGCGGCGATCGACGGAGATTCACACACGCGCACGAGCGCGCCCGCGCTGAGCGAGACCAGGTGAACCGTGGGGTCGTTGTTAAAGAAGGCGACAGCGCCCCGCTCGATCAACTTCTCGTCTGCATACGGCGGTCGAGCTTCGACGTGGGCGAGCAATGCCTTCACCGACTCTGGTGGGTCGTCGAGAGATTCGACCCCCTCTCGGATTCCTCGGTGAAAGGCGTCGCGGGCCCCAGGATGCGGACCGTACATATCTGTGACGACCGCATCCATGAGGGGATCGCCGGTCGTGAGAGCCCATTGCAGAAGGTCGGCTCGCTCCGTACCGAACTGGGCAACGAGGGCGCTACGACGATTGCGTTGTGATGGCCATGGCGCAGTAGGCGCGCCAACAGAGCAAGAATCTACGGTGGTCAACTCAGCAGCCCTCCTGGACGTCGCGAGCTTGCCTTGATGCGAGGCTGCTCGTACGGGACGTAGATCTTAAGCCAACAAGACGGCGCATCGGGCGACCCATGAAGTGGTTTCGTATCGCGGTGGTTTCGCATCGCGGCGGTTTCGTACCCGGGAGCACTCTCTTCATATGCTCGTAGGCTTGGTGGGCTATGCCCGCTCTCCTCGCCCTTGCGTCTGCCGCGACGTTTGGGTTCGCCGACTTTCTCGGCGGCATGGCTACGCGAAAAGCCTCGGTGGTCGCGGCAACCCTGGTGACCAACTTTGCGGGCGGAATTCTGGCGATTGTTCTGGCGATCCTGATCGACGGCCGCTGGAGCGCCGGTGCGGTTGGCTGGGGTGCCTTGGGCGGAGCGTTCGGCCTGATCGGCCTCGTGCTGCTGTACCAAGGGCTGGCAGATGGCCCCAATCGACTCGTTAGCCCCGTCAGTGCAGTCGTAGCGGCGATCGTCCCAATCGTCGTCGGCGTCGCAACCGGAGACCGACCGGGCGGTCTTGCTCTGTTGGGACTAGCAATTGCTCCGGTGGCCATCTTCTTGGTCGCTGGCGGCGATCTGAAGTTCGGCGAGTCGGCCAAACGCCCACTGCTTCTCGGACTCGGGGCGGGAATTGGCTTTGGTGCCTTCTTTGTCTTTCTCGACTTCACCCCCGCAGACGCGGGCGCCGTGCCCTTGGTAGCGGCACGAGTTGCATCGCTTGGAATTCTGATCGTCGCCGCGCTCGTCCGGCGGCCGGACATACCATCGCCACCGGCGGTCGGTGTCGCAGCGGTTGCTGGCACGCTCGATATGACAGCCAACGGCTTCTTCCTGTGGTCGACTCTCGAAGGAGATCTAGCCATCGTTGGAGCACTCGTGAGCCTCTTCCCCGCGCCGACCGTGCTCCTTGCTGTTCTGTTCCTAGGCGAACGACTCGACCGCAAGCAGGCCACTGGATTACTTCTCGCAATCGCCACCGCTGCTCTGCTGAGCTGATCGGTCACCGAGGGCCTCCACGATCCAGACACTAGGTTTGTTAGTACATGACCCTCACCCAATTCGTCTTAGTGACGCTGCTCGCCATTCTCGGCGCAACCACCCAAGGCTCGTTGGGCAGTGGTTACGGACTTGTCGCTGGGGCGGGTTTGGTGGCCATAGATCCGGCATTTGTGCCGGGACCTGTGCTTGTCGTCGGCCTGGTCGTTGCCTTTAGGCATCTTCTTGTAGAACGCAAAGAAATCGAACGTCTCGCCTGGGCCCGCTGCACCATGGGTTTGCCGATCGGGCTTATTGCTGGGTTGGCCATCGTGAGCGCTATGTCGGACCGGACCCTCAGCCTTTTGATCGGAGCCGCGATCATCTTGGCCGCGGTGGTACTCCTCTCCGGTGTGCATATTCGTAGGACGCCGCTCGTCGAGGTAATCAGCGGTGCAGCCAGCGCATTCGGAGCGATTACCGCAAGCATTCCCGGACCGCCGTTCGTAATTGCCTTCAGCGATCTTCGGCCCGGTGCACTGCGAGCCACCTCCACAGCATTTTTGATCGTCTTGACCCTGATCAGCTGGGCGGGCCTTTCGTTCACGGGCAACTTCGGACGAGCCGAGTACGACCTGGTCGCAGCCTTGCTGCCAGGCACCATTGTCGGGCTCTTCGCGTCTCGGTATGTGCGCCCGCACCTCGACCGTCCCTGGTTCCGCCCGCTCATCTTGGTCATGGCCGCCGCCGGCGGTATCGGCCTGGTCCTGCGCAACCTCTAACGAAGCCTGAGCGGGCGTGGCCGCAGGCGACAAGAGCCCCTACTGGTTGGGATCCTTGCGATGTTGTTGGTGGATGGGGAAGACTCGGCGGTCTGACATCGTCACGAGGACTTCGTCATCGGACTCTTCACAGACCTTGTTCACGCGCCGCAGCACCTTACTTATAGTCGTCTCGCCGTAGTACCAGTCTGCGAGCGCCTTGTCGGTGGCGATCCCCGGACGCGCCAGCCCGGCTTCAAAGTAGTAGGTCTTGATGTCGTCGAGTGCCAGTTTCAACACCTGATGTCGGGGCACATCGTCGCGGGGTGGTTTGGTGAACTCGTCCTCGGCAAACTGAACGACGTAGTCGAGGCATGCGTCGAGGTCGACTTCAGACACTCCCAGCATCGACTTTTTGTTCTTCTCCAGAAATAGTTCGTGCCAGGTGGCCATCAAGTCGATCTCTTGACCGAGCGCACCTCGTGGATCTTCGTCGAAGCTGAGCGGTTCTGGGCCACCAAAGTTGACCGGACAGGACCACCCTTCGATGTCTTCCAGATCATCGACGCCCCCACCGGGTGCAGGGTCAGGAAAGGTGTCGAGGATTGGGCCGTCGGTGCGGTCGAGAAGGTTCAGCACCCGAACGAGGACGCGCCGCTGGAAGTCTGGTTCGTTCGGCACTCCGAACGGTCGACCGAGTTCGAAGCCACACCACAGCGCTCGAGGCGGACGGATCTTCTCGGAGTGCTCGCGAACCAGGCTCACCTGTGTGGTAGCGATTCCGGCTCGTTCGAGATAGTGCGAGAGCGCGCCCACGGCGCGGGTGCACGATGGTCAAACCGGACAGAGCACTACCGCCGAAACGTCATCGGCCTTGAGCGTTGCTACGACTTCGGCAACGCTCGGTTCCATCAACTCGGGTGGCGTGGCGCCCATGAACGAGAAGTGGTACTCGGCGACCGAGCCGATCACGCCATCGGTCGCAAGTTCGTTCAACCGGTTGATCGGGAATGCCACGTCGACGTCTTGCATGAATCCGAGACGGTCGAAGTTGGTCGACACGTGACTCATCACGATGTCGAGGTCAGGGGTGTCTCGGAGGATGATCCGAAAGTCACCACTTTGTTCGGTGAACGGCCGGTCTCCGCGTCGATGCAGACCTGCTGTTGAGATCAGTGCCACTCGTCTTTCACGCAACGGCGGGCCCGCAATGAGCGGGGTGTCTTCGAATGTGGGCATGTCGCGCCCTAAGAAGTCCTCGCGGACCCCGTCTGGGAACTCGTCGACTTTGACCATCTCGATCGTCTACTCGTCAGCGGTGGCTGTTGGATCCTTACCTTCGTTCCACCAACAGTCGCGCATGTATGCGGTGAGTTCGTCGTTGTCGATACCGACCGACTTCGAGAACGACGCCATCAGAGCACCCTGTTCGATGTCGATCTCCAAGATGTCTGTGAAACGGTTCCAGAAATTGAAGAAGCCCGAAACAAAGGAGATCTCGACAACTTGAGCATCGTCGTAGTACTTCTTCATCTCTTCGAGTGCAGCGTGATGCTGGGGTGGGTTGCCGGGGCTTGCTTGGTATTGCTTTTCGGTCATCACCTCCGCCCATCGCATGGCAGCTTTCTCCTGCGGCGAGAACAAGTCGGATGCGAGGTAGTCCCCCGTGACCGCGGTGAGCTCTTCTTCGTTAAAATCCAACGCTCGACCGAGCGTTTCGTTGTGGCCCGTTCAATAGGCGCAGCCATTTAAGGTGGACGTCTTCAGAATCACGAGACATTTCGTCCGCACGTCGATGAGGTCGGTGATCTCCTCACGAAGTGAGGCGACGATAAATCCGAACAGCATCTGCATCAGCTTGGGTGTGTGCGAGCCAACGCGGACAGCGTTTGCCACGCGACCGAACAAGACCTTCGAATGGTCGAACAACACCTCTTGAAGCTCGTCAGCTTCCTCATCGGGCGTGATTGGGACTAGTGCCATGCATGTACTCCTCGGTCGTTAATACGACATCCTATATCATGTCAGATTTTCCCTCCGGTAAGCTCGC
>CAZHUR010000056.1:0-10421 GCA_964535395.1 uncultured Acidimicrobiales bacterium | reverse complement strand
GCGCAACCCCGGCGTGGTCTTGCGCGTATCCCACACCTGGGCCGAACCCGTTGCGGCGTCGGCGTAGCGGCGCGTGTTCGTAGCAATTCCTGAGAGGTACATCATGAAGTTGAGGCAGGTGCGCTCGGCGATGAGAATTGACTCGAGCGATCCGGCGATCGTCGCCAGTTTCTGACGGGCATCAACAACGTCGCCTTCGTCCACGAGCCAGCTCAGTTCGAGTGATGGGTCGACTTGGCGCAACGTCTCCTCGACACAAGCCGTACCGGCGACCACTCCACCTGGCCGCACCACAAACTCTGCTGTCGCTGTTGCGCCGGGGGGAAGCAGCGAAGCGGTCAGATCGCCAAGGGGAGTGAGATCTTCTCGCAAGGCGCGAGTGACCGCGTCGACGACGTCGTGATGAGGGGGATGCAAATAACGGGACACGGGCTAGACGTTACTCCCCCGCTGAGCTGGCGAAGACATTTGGAAATTTGAAGGATTTATGCGCCCGTGGGAACCAGCATTCTTCAAATTTCGATAATGACCAGGTCGGTGGGTTCGGTGGTTTCGGCCATTGGCAACGGTTCGACGGTTCGACGGTTTCCGATGATCTGCACTAACAACAGTTCGCCGGTCTCGATCTGCACGATGCCCTTGGCTCGAACGGTCGAAGCCGGCAGATCGTCGAGAAGCTGGTCAAGCGCAGCGCGGGTGATCGTGCTGGGCAACTCCATGACCGAAGTTTGGTGCTGGTCAAACAGGCTGTCTCCAGCACCGATAAGGGCAATCGGACGCCTCGCACCTAGGTTCACTAAACCGGCTATGGAGTGAATCGAGTCGGCGAGCACGATGCGCCGGCCGGAAGCTAGTTCATCGATTCGCGAACGCACCGCGGCCACGCGATCAGCACCGACGAGGTCTTTCTTGGTGAGAACGATCAGATCGCCCGAGCGAACCTGCGATCGCACGGCATCTGCAACGACAGAAGACTCGTCTTCCCATTTAAGGAACTGGTCGAGGTCGACGAGGGTGACGATGCTGTCGAGCATGAAGCCCGGCGTCGACGCAAAGCTCGCTGCGCTCGCGGGGTTAGCGATACCGCTCAGCTCGACCACCACATGTTCGGGCGGAGTTTCGCGCTGGCGTAGCTGGTCGAAGGCGTCGAGGAAGCCGTTCTTCAGACTGCAGCAGACACAGCCACCACTGAGGTCGAGGGTGTCCCCTTCTTGGCGTTCGATCAGCGCAGCATCGATGTTGATGTCGCCGACATCGTTGACCATCACAGCGATCGGCACGTCGGTGCGTGCCAACATCTCGTTGATGAGCGTCGTCTTCCCAGCACCCAGGTAGCCACCGATAAGAGTGACCGGCACCCTACGACCGTCCCAAGGGGCATAGACCGGCTCTTCGATCGTGATCTCATCCTCGTGCCCAGTCAGGCCATCGAGCTTCACGAGACGGTGACTCCTATGTTGTCGATCAGGCGAACGTCGCCGAACCGGACTGCTGTGAGCAATCGGATCTCACCGCTCAAAACCTCCGGGGTGACCAAGCTGTCTGCGTCCACTACAGCGACATAGTCGGGTGGAGACGCATCGGGAGCGGTGGCGATGACATCGGCGACCGTCGCTGCAACCATGGCCGGGTCGCGCTCGCCCTGCTCGATGAGCTTCGCACCAGCTTGAAGGCCCTGTTGCACGATCGGGGCCTGTTCACGATGCTCGGTGGTGAGGCGAAGGTTCCGGCTCGACATTGCCAGGCCGTCCTCTTCTCGAACCGTCGGCACGCCAACGACGGTGACCGCCATGTTCAGGTCGCTGGCCATTCGTTTGAGCATCGCGAGTTGCTGGTAGTCCTTCTCACCAAAGAACGCCGTGCACTCCCCGACGATCCCGAAGTATTTGGACACGACGGTTGCGACGCCATCGAAATGAGTGGGTCGGCTGCTCCCTTCCCATGGCTCGGTGATCACCCGAATCGAAACGGTGGTCCAGTTCTCCTGTGGGTACATTTCGCGATCGCTTGGCACGAACAAAGCGTCGATTCCGGCGCGTTCGGAAACGATTGCATCTTCGTCGACCATCCGCGGGTAGCTATCGAGGTCTTCGTCGGGGGCGAACTGGAGCGGGTTGACAAAGATCGTTCCGACGGAAAAGTCGGTGGCCTCACTTGCTGCCATCATCAGCTTTTCGTGCCCGCCGTGCAGCGCTCCCATCGTTGGCACTAGGCCGATCGACTTTCCTGCGCTGCGCTGTTGGTCGAGGATCTGCCGTAGGTCAGCAATGGAGTGGACGATCTGCATCTTGCTACTCCTGGTCGCTGTGCGCGAGCCGGAACGCTCGCTCGACGAGTGCATCGTATCCAGCTAACTCCTCGGCGTGACTCTCGGCCAGGGCGGCGCGATGCCGTTCGATCGTGGCCATGTCTCCACGGGCCGCTGGTCCAGTCAGAGCATCCCGGGGACCGAGTTGAGCAACGTTCTCAAGACTGGCCTTGACCATTGGTAGGAACGCTTCGAAGGGAATACCGAGCCCAACGGCCAGTCGCTCGACCTGGCCGAGCACAGCGACCAGATGATTCGACGCGATGGCAGCCGCGGCGTGATAGCGAGCTCGGTCTTCGTCGGCAATTTCGAAATGGAGCCCGCTCAACAGTTCGGCGATTTCGGTTGCAAGCGGGTCGCCGGCGACCGCAAAATAGCAAGACCGAAGACGCACGGCGCCCGACTCTTGGGCAGCGAGCGTCATCAGCGGGTGCAGCGCGGCCGCCCGGTGGACACCGAGCACGTCGAGTCCGAGTGCTCCCGATAGATGCAGAACAACGGCGTTACCAGGATCGATCCGTGATGCCACCTCCTGTACGACATCGTCGGGGGTGGCGATGATGCACACATCGACGTCGTTGGCTGCGCCACCGAGGTCGTCATTTCGACCCAAGATGTTCTGGCACTCCCAACCCGACTCGATAAGCGCAAGCCGCAGGGCGCCACCCGCACGACCGTTACCGATCAGGTTGAATCTGCGGCTACTCATCTGAACCGGCCGGCGGATCGTAGCGCCACACCTCGTCACTCGACGGTTCGAGGAAATCCTTTGGCAGTAGGTCCGGGGCGAGTTCACCGAGCGGAACCAGAACAAAGGCTCGTTCGAACATGCGCGGATGCGGCACGATCAGGTCGTGCTCGTCGACACGTTCACCATCTATCCACAAGACGTCTACGTCGAGGGTTCGTGGTCCCCATCGCTCTTCGCGAACGCGCTCGGCTGCCTGCTCGCGTTCTTGGCAGGCCGTCAGCAGTTGACGCGCTGTGCGGTCGGTCGAGAGCTCGACGACCATATTGAGAAAGGCGCCTTGCTCGGGTCCTCCTACCGGTGCGGTCTCCCAGATCGAGGAAACGTTCACGACGTCGGGCAAATGAGCAACAGCATCTTCGAGCTGCGCTTGACGATCCCCCAGGTTGGAGCCGAGCCCGAGAAAGGCCCGGCGTTTCACGACCGCTGCCTAACGATCGTGACGCCTGAGCTTCCAAGGTCTTGTGGAACCGGAGGCCGGAGCTTTCTGACCGTCACCCGTGCTGTTTGAGCCAGGTCATAACCCAACACGACGTTGGCGATGTCGTTCGCAAACCGTTCGAGCAGGCCATAGCGGCCATCGTCGGCAAGCGCCTGAATCGCAGCGACCAGGCCTCCATAGTCGATCGTGTTCTCAAGATCGTCGGATTCTCCCGCCTTGGCGAGGTCGCATGACACGTCAACATCGATCTCGAAGGGCTGGCGTCGCTCGACTTCTTCGGGGAGGATGCCGCAATAAGCCATCACACGCAGTGCGCGCAGCTCGATTGCGTCAGTCACGAAGGTCGATCTCTTCTCGGACGTCTATGTCTTCAGCCCCAATTTCCTCGGCTTCGGGAGCAGCTGACTCTTCGGCTTCCCGAGCTTCGGCCAACGCAGCAGCCTCGGCGATGAAGGCTTCACGATCGATGCGACTCGCAACCGACACGATCTCGCGCCCGACAGGACCGATCTGTTGAGAAAGAAGTTGCTCGACGGCGACGATGGCCTTCGGTTCTTCGGGGACCATCTCGGTCCACACCAGATAACCGGCGACGAGGCCAGAAACATGGTCGCTTAGCTCTTCGCGATGCATGAGGATCTTGAATCCCTGCGTGGTGAGCATGTTCATGTCGGCGTACACCCGGTGAAGGAACGCTTCGCCATCCTCGGGTCCGCGGAACGGGCGATGAATCCACGAGACGTCTTCTTCGTCGTAGTTGTGGAGGTTCGCATTGTTGGGGATCAGAGAGAGGATGCGGTCAAACCCGTTCACTCGCGCCCAAATGATCTCTTCTTGACGGCGTACTCGACGGTGGGCATTTCCATAGCCACCAAGGCGTTCACAGACTGCTAGTTGGTCTCGCAGCACCCACTTGAAATTGCGGGGCTCAATGCCGAGCGCCCACTTGCCTTTCAATTTCTGGCTTGCCATTGCCTACATCCATTTCGGTCTCTGGATCAACCGTGCGGCCAGCACCGTTGTTTTCACATCGTGTGTTCGCACAATATTCGCCCCACGGCGCCATGCCCACACGGCCGCGGCCACCGACCCCTCTACGCGGTCAATTGGCTCTGGAAGTTCGACAAATCCAGACATTGTGTCCGCTGTCGCATGAATTTCGCCGATGAAACGCTTGCGACTTACCCCGATCACGACGGGGGCCACCTGCGTAAACGCCTCTAGGTCGCGAAGTAAGGTCAGATTGTGATCGATGGTCTTGCCGAATCCGATCCCCGGATCGACCCACACGGACCGAACTCCAGCGTTCTGGGCCCGCTCGACACACGATCGGAGCGAACCAGCTACCTCCCCGACGACATCGCCATAGGTCGGATTTTCTTGCATCGTTCGGGATTCGCCTTGCCGATGCATTGCAATCCACCCCACACCGTATGCGCCGGCGACTTGCTCAAGCGATGCCGAAACATCGTTCACAATCGACACCCCAGCCTCGATTGCCGCCTCGGCCACGTCGGGCTTGGTCGTGTCGATCGACATCACGCAGCGGCCCGCGAGCCGTTCGATGACGGGCAACACCCGTTCGAGCTCAGCGGCGGTCTTAACCGGATGGGCGCCAGGGCGCGTTGACTCACCACCGACGTCAATCACGTGGGCACCCTCAGACACCATGGCTTCAGCGTGGGCGACCGCACGGTCGACCGTGCCCCACGTTCCACCGTCGCTGAACGAATCGGGAGTGGTATTCAAAACGCCCATGACGACGGGCTGATCGACGGGGATCGAGCCGAGCTGACTGGCGTGGTCCACCGTTGGCACCACTAGCCGCCCGTGATGAACCGCATCGCCTCGGCACGGGTTGCGACGTTCTCGCGCATGGTGCCGTGAACTGCTGACGTCACCGTCGAGGAGCCCGGCTTTCGAACACCACGCATCGACATGCACATGTGTTCTGCCTCAACCACGACAAGAACTCCGGCTGGATCGAGGACCTCTTGAACCCCATCTGCGATTTGGGCGGTCAGGCGCTCTTGGACTTGGGGTCGCCGAGCGTAGCCGTCCACGAGGCGGGCGAGTTTGGACAATCCAGTGATTCTGCCGTCTGGCTTTGGGATGTACGCGACGTGGGCTTGACCGTGAAACGGGAGAAGGTGATGTTCGCACATCGAGTAGACCGGAATCTCCCGGACCATGATCAGCTCGTCATGTGACACGTCGAAGACCTTGTAGAGGTGCTCTTTGGGATCCTCATGGAGTCCGCTGGTGATCTCGGCGTACATTCGCGCCACTCGGGCGGGAGTGTCGAGTAGTCCATCTCGGTTTGGGTCCTCGCCAATCGCGTCGAGGATCTCTCGGACGGCCGCCTCGATGCGGTCGAGGTCGACCTCGGGTTCGGAATTGTTGTCTTCTGACATGTCTTTCTCCTCAGGTTTCGTCATTTCTAGTGCCCGTCGACGGTCCCGATAAACCGGGCGATGTAAGGAAGGTTTCGGTAGTTGCCGCCCGCGTCGAGGCCGTACCCCACGACAAAATCTGGCGGCAGCTCAAAGCCAACGTAGGCCAGGTCGTCATCGGTCTTTTGTCGGCCTTCTCGAACCAGCAATGCACACACTTCGACCGAAGCTGCATTTCGGTTCTGAAGGTTTCGGCGCAGATAATTGAGCGTCAGACCTGAATCGATGATGTCTTCGACAACGACGACATGACGACCGTCGAGGTCCTCTTCGAGGTCCTTGAGAATCCGCACTACACCCGATGATGCAGTCTCATTTCCGTAGGAAGACACCGCCATGAAGTCGACGTGCACGGGCAGGTCGACCTCCCGGACGAGGTCTGCCATAAAGAGGAAGGCTCCGCGCAGCACGCCTACGAAGATCGGGGTCTTCCCCTGATAGTCAGCAGTGATTGCGGCTCCGAGTTCTTTGACTCGAGCTCGGATCTGGTCTTCGGTGACGAGAATGTCGCCGACGCAGTCGGTTGGCGCTCGTCCCGTTTGGTCGCCGCCCGGATCTGGTGTTTGGTCACTCATGCAGATCAAAACGCTATCGGGTCTGAGCTCGCATGTTCGATTCGCGTTCTATCGGTGGCGTGAGACGAAGAACCTGCTGGGATCGACTGACGCGCCAGCCACCGTTGACCTCGGCTGCTTTGGCAGCCCCGCGGGCAACGTCGAGGACACGCTGAAGGCTCGCAGAGTCGACCGGGTGAACGCTCTGGGTCTGTTCGCGAATCCATCGTTGCAGTGCAATCGCCGCAACTGGCGCCGGGGCTGCTGCGAGGTCGAGTGCCCGCGTTGGATCGAGGCCCGCTGCCTGCTCGGCTAAGACACTGATCCCATCGCGAGCGTGTCTCGCGGATCGGGTGAGGAGCGGAACGACATCTCGGTCAGCAATCTCGCTCAGCAGCGGGAGCGCCTCGTGCCGGATGCGGTTGCGCTGATATGCCGGATCGGCATTCGAGGCGTCGTACACCGGTGTCCATTCCAACGCTTCACACACCGCTTCGGTGTCACTACGCCGCAGCGAGAGAATCGGACGGCGGTGGCCTGGCTGCATTGCCCCCAAACCCATAAGGCCAGAGCCCCGAATGAGGTTGATGAGCACTGTTTCGGCTTGGTCGTCGGCGGTGTGGCCGGTTGCGGCGTCGGGACCGAGCTGGCCGTATCTCGCCGCGCGCATGCGAGCCTCGAGGTTCGAACCGGACGCGACGTCGATCGAGTGTGACTCGAACCGCGCCCCAATCGAGCCTGCGTATCGAGCAACGAGGTCGGCCTCGCCCGAGGACTCGGGTCGTTGTCCGTGGTCGACGTGAACCGCTGTGACCTCGCAACCGGCTCCCACCGCTAAGGCCATCAGCGCGAGCGAGTCGGCGCCGCCCGACACCCCGCAGCGAAGTGGCGAGCCTCGGTCCGGAAAGGTTGTGTTGCTAAGCCAGCTGGAGAGGTTGGTTTCGAGGCCCCCCATGTGAGCCCGTTCAGGCAACCTTTTCAGTTTCATCGACGCGCTCGATCCAGAGATCGGGTTCGCGAATTTCGGTCAGAATCGGGAGCAGCTCTGGCCCTTCCCAGACTCGATCCATGAGTTCTCGTCCGCCGTGTTCTTCGACCGCCTCGATGAACGCCTCGCCTTGGGCGTACTGTTTCATCTTTGCTTCTAGGCCAGCGAGTCGCTGGATAAACGAAACGATGTTGTTGTTGTTCTGGCGGCGAGCATGCAGCACACGACCAAACCGTGGAGCATTCTGTACGTAGCCTTCGCCGGCCCGATCCATCGTGATGTCGCCGTGTCCTTCGAGGAGGCTCATCAGGCCACCGATGCGGCCCAGGGTTTCGCGCTGTTTGTCTGTGGCAAACACCGCGCTGAGACCACCTTCGTCGAGTGGGCTTTCGCCAGCCTTTTTCACTTCGCGGGCTCGTTTGAGTCCCTCGATGAAACGCTGAGGGTCCGAGTCGCTCTCTTCGAGGGTGCTCTCGACCAGGGAGAGGAAATGCTCGCGCATCCACGGCACACCGGTGAACTGTGCCCGGTGGGTTACCTCGTGAAGCGCAAGCCAGAGGCGGAAGTCTCGCTCGGGAAAGGCAAAGCGCTCTTCGAGAGCCTTCACGTTTGGCCCGACGTAGTAGACAATGTCTTGTTCTTCAGGTTCCTCGTCTTCGATCACCATCAGGTCGTACTGGCCAAGTACGCGGGTGCTCATCCATCCGAGCATCATTCCAAGCTCTACGCCTGCAACCTTTGGGCTGACCATGGAAAGTGGGCCCGATCCCATTTCTTGTTCCATCTTGATGAGCATCGGGCGGAGAATGCGTTGGAAGGACGCGAGGTTGGCATCAACCCAGTCGGAGCGCTCGGCAACGCGGCCGCGAGCAGCACCGGCAACCGAGACAAGACCGGTTTCTTTCGCGACGAGACCTTCGGCAAGTTCGGTGAATTCTTCGAAGTCCGCGTTCATCTTGGCGCGATCTTCAGTACTCAGTTGAGGCTTGTTTCGCTCAACCTTGGCGGCGATTTTGCGCGCCAAACCCCAATCGATGACCGGGCTTTCGGCCACCGCTTACAGCTCTTGTCTAGCTTCGAGCTGCATGAGCTTTCGCTGTTTGCGGCTTGGGTACTGCTTCTTGGTAACAAAGAACAGGTATCCACCGATAAACGATGCGATAGCGCCGAGGGTTGCTACGACGAGAATTGGGGCAATCCAGAAGGTCCAGACAACTGCGAACATAACTTCCAGTCTATCGCGACAGCACAGTGCTAGGTGGCTCGGGCCTCAGAGCCTAGAAGCCGAGGGCTTTGGTGATTCGATCCCGTACGTCGTCGGGCATTGGGTCGAAGACCTTTGTCGCGAGCGTAGAGCGGAGCTGCATCTGAAATGCCTGAGCGGTCTGGCATGACCCACAGGTACCGAGGTGGGTCTGAACTGCTGCGTTCGATGTCGGGTCGAGTTCGCCGTCGAGGTAGAAGCCCAAGTTGGGGTGAACCTGATGGCACAACACTTCTGGCTGTTGCAGCCCTTGTATTGAAAGCGGCACATGAGCTGCAGCTGGAGGGACGGGCACGCTTACAAAGCCGTCACCTGCGCTCGCAAATGGAGGTGAAGCTGCAAACACATCGTCTTGGCTTGGTTGACCAAATCCAGCGTTGTTAGTCGAGTTGGTACTCACGTCGAGATCTCCGGTTGGTTGTCCGATAAGGAATCATCGCTAGGTGTGCCCGCAGGTTCGCCAACGCCAACACCCACGTTCTCATTCCCAGGAAATAGATTTCTTTCTGCCGCGTAGTCGTGGAGCTGCTTCTCGAGAGCCTTTCGACCCCTGTGGATACGGCTCATGACCGTCCCGATTGGGACGTCGAGGATGTCTGCGATCTCTTTGTATGCAAAGCCCTCGACGTCGGCGAGAAGCACTGCAATCCGGAAATTCTCCGGGATTGCCTCAATCGCTGCCTTCACCACGTCATCGGTCACTGAATCGAGGAACGCGTCTTCGGCGCTGGACCCGATTTCGGAGTTCTCGCCGCCGAGGCGCTTGTAGAGGTACATGTCTTCGACATCGGCAATGTCGGACTCGTCGGGCCGCCGCTGCTTCTGGCGGTACCGATTGATATAGCTATTCGTGAGGATGCGATACATCCATGCTTTGAGGTTGGTGCCCTCCTGAAACCGGTCGTAGCCGCGATAGGCCTTCATGTAGGTTTCTTGGACGAGGTCCTCGGCGTCGCTGGAGTTTCGGGTCATTCGCAGAGCAGCGGAGTACAACTGGTCCATCAGCGGCATGGCCTGTTCTGCAAAGGTTGAGGGATCTGCCATATAGGGCGAGCTTAACGGTTGATCTTCGGCAGCGAGACACCACACTGGTGATATGGGATTTGCAAGGAAGTACATCGAGAAGAAGGCGACTGAATCGATTCCCTTGCCGATTCTCGACATGGCGGGCAAGGCACTGATCGAGGGGGTCGACCGAGCGGTCGAGTCTCGTTGGCAACACGCACTGGACACAGCGGCTGAAACCGCCCCGGGTGCAACGCCTCAGGTAAAGGCCCGATTGATCGCCGATCCGGTCAAGAAGAAAATGACCGCGCTCGGCGCTGCGGCAGGGGCTACCGCCGCTGCCCCGGGTGTGGGCACGAGTGCAGCCGTTGGCGCACTCATCGCAGAGCTTGGCGTCGTTGCGCTTCAGGTGACCGACATGGTCATGGCCACAGGCGCCGCATACGGCTACACCGACGCGTCAGCCGAGGAACGTCGCGCATGGGTCCTTGCGGTGTTGGCATTTGGAGAAGACGCTGCTGAAGAGTTTGCCAACCTCGCTCGCGACATTGGACAGAAGATGAGCGAGAGCCACGCGCTCGAACTCGCGAACGAAGCCGTCGGTGGCGGAGCGGGTCAAGTGGCAACTGTCGATGCCCTTCGCCGCATCAACTCAGCGC
>CAZHUR010000055.1:0-10432 GCA_964535395.1 uncultured Acidimicrobiales bacterium | reverse complement strand
AGACCGAAACACAGGGCCGCGTGCACACATCGTCTGCGACCGTGTCGGTGTTGCCAGAGGCCGAAGAGGTCGATGTCGAGATCAACGACCATGATCTACAGGTCGATGTGTATCGAGCGTCGGGCCCCGGTGGCCAGTCGGTCAACACCACCGACTCGGCAGTCCGAATCACTCACAAGCCGACCGGCGTGGTCGTTTCGATGCAGGATGAAAAGAGCCAGCTTCAGAACAAGGCGAAGGCATTGCGGGTGCTGCGTAGTCGCATCTTGCAGGCTGAACAAGAACGTCAAGCTGCCGAGGCGAGCGAACAGCGCAAGAGCCAGATGGGCGGCGGCGGCCGTTCCGAGAAGATCCGCACGTACAACTTCAAAGAGAACCGAGTCTCAGACCATCGCATCGGCCTCACCGTGCACAACCTCGACAAGGTGCTCGCCGGCGAACTCGATTCAGTCTCAGATGCGCTCGTGCAAGAAGAGCAGCAGCGCCGTTTGGCCGGCGACGACTGAAGTGTCAGAACCCACCGACCTTGACGGGACGGTTAGCTGGCGGGCGTTGTTCGACGAAACCGAGCAGATCCTCGCACGATCGGGGGTAACCGAGAACGCTGGCACCGAAGCGCGCTGGATCCTCGAAGAGGTGCTCGGCCTGTCCGGCGCCGAGTTCACCAGGGCACTCGATGGGCTGGCGACCGAACGCGGGGTAGCTCACCTCGATACTCTCGTGGCGCGACGGTCGGGTGGGGAACCAATCCAATACGTGCTCGGGCACTGGCCGTTCCGAAACATTGATCTTCTTGTCGATCAGCGAGTGCTCATTCCGCGTCCTGAAACAGAGATCGTCGCGGGCCTCGCAATCGACGAACTCGATCGCATTCGCCCAGAAGGCAATGCCACGGTGATCGATCTGGGGACAGGGTCGGGTGCGATCGGCTTGTCGATCGCGCAAGAACGCCCTACCACCAGAGTGCTCCTGACCGATGTCAGCAGTGAAGCTCTCGCTGTTGCTCGGGCAAACCTCGCGGGCCTCGGCATTGTGGGTGGGGGAGTCGAGATTGCCGAGGGGTCCTGGTTTGAGGCGGTGCCAGAACGCTTCCGTGGCGAGTGCGATGTGATCATCTCGAACCCGCCGTACATCCCAGACTCCGACGACCTCGATGCTTCGGTAACGGACTGGGAGCCACAGTCGGCACTGTTTGCTGGAGATGATGGCCGCCGCGATCTCGACGTGATCGTGCCGAGCGCTGCGGGCTGGCTCAGGCCGGGAGGATCGCTCGTTCTCGAGATGGACCCGCGTCAGACAAAAGCGATCTCCGAGGTAGGTAGAACGTACGGGTTTGAATGCTCCGTGCATGCCGATCTGGCAGGCCACGATCGAGCCGTAGTCCTTCGAAAGAGCATCTGAACCTGACACATTCCGATGAGGAGCGCACTGGTTCGCTTCACCTAGGCAGGTAAGTCGAACGTATCGGCGCAATGACCGCGGTTGCGTGGGAACATAGGAGTGGTTATCCCGTGCCCCCTACGAGGAGAAACGATGCCAATCGATCCATCCGAAGTTCCTGTTGTCATCCTTGCCGGTGGTAAAGGCACGCGCATTCGCGAGGCGTCAGAGTCGCTTCCAAAGCCAATGATCGACGTTGGTGGAAAGCCCATCATGTGGCACATCATGAAGACTTACGCCGCGCACGGCCATCGTCGTTTCGTGATCCTGCTCGGATATAAGTCATGGACGGTCAAGGAGTACTTCCTGTCGTACCGCGAAAAGACCAGCGACTTCACTGTCGACCTCAACAATGCAGAGACCAAGTACCACGGCGACTACGGCACCGAAGACTTCGAAGTAACGATGGCCTACACCGGCCTCGACACCCTGACCGGTGGACGCCTGTGCCGAGCAAGGAAGTATCTCGAGGACTCGCCAGCGTTCATGCTCACCTACGGCGACGGCTTGGCCGACATCGATATCACGGCGCTTCGCGCATTTCACGAAGAGCATGGAAAGATCGGAACCGTCACCGCTGTTCATCCGACCTCACGATTCGGTGAGCTCGAAACAAACGGTACCGAGGTAACCGACTTCTCGGAGAAGCCGAACCTCAACACCGGTGTTGTAAACGGCGGATACTTCATGTTCGACCGTTCGTTTCTCGACTACGTACCTGACGAAGACGGTGACATGCTCGAGTCCGACGCGTTGCAGCGTCTGACCAACGACGGCGGGCTCCACTACTACCTGCACAAAGGTTTCTGGCGAGGTATGGACACCTACCGCGAATACGTCGAGCTCAACCGCCTGTGGGACGACGGCGAAGCCCCATGGAGAGTCTGGTAGTACT
Organism: uncultured Acidimicrobiales bacterium; assembly: GCA_964535395.1. Taxonomy (GTDB): domain Bacteria; phylum Actinomycetota; class Acidimicrobiia; order Acidimicrobiales; family SHLQ01; genus SHLQ01. The sequence goes on along the minus strand of CAZHUR010000055.1, from coordinate 8,097 downwards.
TCGGTCGGTGATGTAACACATCTGAACCCCAGCGAAACGATGTTTCGCCGCGGAAGGTCCGATGTGCATAGGCACGTTTCCTTCGTATCCCCACCGCCTCAGAAGAGGCCATACGAAACGGAGTGGTCATGTCCGCCACAGAAGCTCAGACAACACGTGAAGTATTCGTCCTCGAACTCTCTATGGAGCAAGTCTCGGCAATGCTCAACGCCATGGCCGCAGTCAACTCCCCGCCAGCTGAAGCGACGGTCATGGGTGAGCGAACCATTATCGATCTTGAGCCACGCGGTCCGCAGAGTCTCCCCTGCGGACCACTGCAGATGCCGTCCGCCGCGTAGTCTCGTGGTCTAGATGGCTATTGGATTGACCTGGCCACGCAGCAGTTCGGGGATCTGGTCCGCCTCGGTCGGGCCATAGAACAGGAAGCCCTGGGCGTGGTCACAGCCGAGCGTTCGAATAACGGCGTATTCTTCGCTCTTTTCGATTCCCTCGGCAACGGTGGTGGCGCCGAGCGCTTGAGAGAGCTTGATCATCGCGTTCACGATCTCGCGCTCGCGCGCATTGTCGTCATCTCCAAGCGGTGACACAAAACTCCGATCGATCTTGATGATGTCAAAGTCGTAACGGCGCAAATAACCAAATGATGAGTACCCGGTTCCAAAGTCGTCAATCGCGAGTTGGAGACCCAGTTCGCGAAGCTTTCGGATGCGTTCGGCGGTGAAGTCGGAATCGTCGAGCAGGACGGACTCGGTAAGTTCGATGGTGATACGCGAGCTATCGATCCCTGCGTCGTCCAAGATCTCCTTCACCCGATCGATGGTGCGGTCATCGCGGAGTTGGTGCCCCGACATGTTGACGCTGATGTTGATGTCATCAAAGCCAAGTGCGCTCCACTCGCTGAGATGTTGGCACGCCCGTGTGAGTGCCCAGTCGCCCAGGTCTGCAATCAACCCGCTCGACTCGGCAATCGGGATGAACGTGCCAGGGGAGATCTCTCCGAGAACCGGATCGTTCCAACGGGACAGAGCTTCGAGCGAAACAATGTTGCCCGATTCCATGTCGACCACCGGCTGGAAGTTGAGGCGCAGCCCGTCGTTGGCGAGCGCGGATCGTAGCCGGTTCTGGATCTCGATTCGGGCCGAAGCCTCGAGCCCCATCTCGCTCTTGAAATGTAGGAACCCGCCGCGGTGGGCCTGCTTGGCTGCATCGAGTGCGGTGTCGGCGTGGCCAAGAACGGTGACCGCATCGGTATCGAAATCCGAGTCGATGAACAAGCCGCCCGTCGCCGACAGGACGAGCGTGTGTCCCTCGACATCAACGGGTTCGTTGATGACCTTAAGGATGCGTTCTAACGCCGTTTCGACCTCGAACGTGGTGTAACCGTCGGGAAACAACACTCCAAACCGATCGCCACTGAGGCGAGCGATCGGGTCCTCGCGACGAGCAATGTGTTTGATTCGAGCGGCAAGTTCGAGGAGCACTCGGTCGCCGAGTGCTGTGCCGTATCCGTCGTTGACAGAGCGGAAGTCGTCGATGTCGATGACTGCGATCGCCACCGATCTTCCTCGCACCGAGGCTCTACGAGAGGCCGCGTCGATCTCTTTGACAAACGCACCTCTGTTGAGCAACGAAGTAAGGGGATCGATCGTTTCAGCGCTGAGGAGATCACTTTCTAGGTCGCGGATCTGGGTACGGTCCGTCGCATTCATCACGATGCCCTCAATACCTTCGACTTCGCTCCTGTCTGCAATGGAACATTCCAAGAGTCGGATTGAGCCGTCGGCATGAATTGCCCGGACTTCGAACGTGGTGCGTGAAGCGTCGTCGGGGTGAATCAAACTGAGTTGGTGAACAGCAAAGTCCCAGTCCTGTTCGTAGGCCACCCAGGCCATTGTCTTGCCAACAAAATCCTCGGGTCGATAGCCGAGCATGTTCTCGACGGACTCCGAAACGAAGGTCACAACGCCGGTGGCCTTGTCAAACACCGAAACCGTGTCGGCAGAGTTCTGCAGCAACGCTCGGAAGCGACGCTCGTTCGCGGCGATCAATCCTGCGGCGGCTGCCTCTGATCTTTGACGCTCGACTTCAGCCGCAACGTCGAGAGCTGCGGCGAGGTGCCCGCTGTTGTTGACGAGCGTGCCAATCAGCCGCTTTTCTTGAGAGGAGGAAAACCCTGGAGTGACGATGAGATGGCTTGGATCACCATCATCAGCCCGTACAGAGTCCGGAAGTTGAAACAGGCTTGACGTCGGGCTAGCGGTTTCTTCGGCACCGAGCGAAAACGAGCCCGAGGTAATGCGGGCCGCGCTTTTCGGTAGTGCTGTGCGAAGTTCATCTGTGGAGTGGAGTGTCGCGAGCGCGACAAGTTCTTCGGCGAGGACTCGTTCCCTGCTGCGGGCGACGGCCTCTTCTGCAAGCAGGCGGAATACGCGAAATGAGACGAGCAGAGCGACGATCACCGAAAGTCCGAGTGCCACGCCGCGAACGAGCGAGTTCTCGCTGTCACCAAAGATGATGATCAGGATTGGGGCGGTCAGCGAACCAAGAACAAACAACGTGCGGAGTGTGGTTAACTCGTTCTCGGCCCGTTCGGCTGGCTCGAACGTCTCCTCAGCCGAAGGGTGAACCGCTGCTGCAGCACAGAAGCCAAAGACCAGAGGCGAGAGCGCCACCGTGATGTAGGGCGTCGTGGATGTCGCGAGCGCCCACGTTGCACTGAGCTCGGTCAGAAGGAATGCAGCGCAACCTGCACCGAGCATGTAGTACGCGGCTGATCGGATTCCTGGCATTGCGCCAATCCGAAGTGCCACGGCAAGAGTCAAGAACGGAATGAGGGTGTAGAAGAGATTCAAGCCGCGTTCGAGCAAGGATTGATCTGCTTCGAGGATGAACTCGCCAAGGAACAGGGCCCATAAAAACGCTGCGAGCGAGATCGTGAAGGACATCGAGTCGACCCACGCATCGATGTCGCGTCGGACAGATCGTGCTCTGTGCAATTGAATAACTGCGGTCAGGAACAAGGCATAGGCGAACGGCAACAAGAAGTCGGCCGGTGACGGCAAGGGTTGTTCGACGCCGATCAAGTCGCCGTGAATCGTGCGAGTGATAACCGACGCGAGTGAAAGGACTCCACCTATGCCGAGTGTCGTGAAGGCTCTTCGGGCTACCGGGGTCATCTTCCTGGCATGCCAGATCATCACGCTAAGACTGATCACCGACCAGAGCACGAACAATAGCCCGCCGATATCTCGCCCGGTCGAGAGCGCGAGGACGGACATTACGAGGGCACCAATGATGAAATGCGTCGAACTCAGGCGTTGCCCCACACCTCTATTTTCGGTGAGTTTCCCGACTTCCTTAGGGGTGAGTTCTCTACTTTTTCAGGATCGGGAGCGCACTAACTTGTTGCGGAAGGCAAACTCTCACTGTCCGCGGTATTTGCGTCCGGAAGGACGATCGTCTGGGGTGTCATTTCCGGAACGATCTCGGCCCCTTCCAGCATTGCGTAAATCCGGCGTGCAACGCGGGGGCCCGCTTGCTCAGCGCGAGAGGTCATAGACCGGTGAACGTCGTCGACGTCGGCGAGATACGTGCACGCGTCCGTGCCGAGGTAATTGAGCGGTTCCACCTCTTCCAACCGCACGAAAGGCATTCCGAGAGCACTGCAGGTCTGGATGACGCCGTCATCGATGATCGTCGTCCAATATTTGACGTTCTCCGCAAGCGACGCGACGTATAAGCATCGGAAGAGGGTCAGCGTCGTGTTCCTCGACTTTGCGGCGCGGGTGAAAGGCGTGACAGCGAGCGAGGTGATGTCCCAAGTATTTGCCGAAGTGAGTCCCCGATCGTCGAGCACAGCGGTATCGAGCAGGTCGCCTTTGGCTAGGTCGACCGTGGTCTTGTTGGGGAGTCCCTTTATGACCCGCACGGTTCCTATCGGTGACGAATTCTCCATGTCGAGAACGAGGTAGAAGGAACTCTGCCCTTCCCACGGTCCGTACTCGTGAGTCATGAATTCGGGTGTGTGCGCCATCTTGTCCCCGAACGTATGGTCGAACACCTCCCGCTCAACAGCCCGGGCGATGTCGCTCGCATCTTCGCTGCCATGTAGTTCGATCACCCCAAGGCCTGACTTCACGTCGTCTACGCGTTCTATACACTCCCGGATCAGGGCAGCGGACCGGTCTGGGCTGAGTTGGTAGCGGTTAAAGCGGAGGTCGACCATAGCCAAGTTATACGTCATGTTCGGCCGCCACGACCGGTCGTGCTCCAAATTGAAACAGGGTCGTATTTCGATATCGGTGCTACTGAATGGTGGACTGTGGCGCTAGTGCGGACCGGTAAGCCTCTGCCAGGCTTGGTCCTTTTCGCTGACGAATTCGACCGGGCGTGGCCAGGTGACACCGATTCGTGGGTCGTCCCAACGGATGCCCCGCTCGTTGCCGGGTTGGAACGGCTGGCTCACGTTGTACAGCAAAGTCGTGTCGTCACTCGTGATCAGAAAGCCGTTCGCAAACTGTTCTGGGATGTAGAGCATCTTTCGATTCTCAGCGCTTAGCTCGACCCCGAACCACTGTTGGTAGGTGGCAGAATCTGGCCGCATGTCGACGATGCAATCAAAGACAGATCCTGAAATGCATCGAACGGTCTTTGCTTCGCCGTGTGGCGGATCCTGCCAGTGGAAGCCTCGGAAGGTCCCAGCCTTTCCCGTGTTCGACATGTTGGTTTGCGCGACCGTTGGGTTGAGCCCGTGAGCAACGAACTCGTCTTCGGCCCAAGCCCGAGCAAAGAACCCCCGGTCGTCGGTGATGAGTTCGAGCTCGATGACGTACGCACCGCTCAGGGGAGTTTCTTCGAAGATCACAGTGTCATCGTATGGGGTCATCGTAAGGGATTCGCCATCGTACGGGTTTCGACCGACCCCTGTCAGAGACGCGGATTATTATCAGGTCATGGTCAACTCGATGAGCGCAAATCTGATGGTCTCCGACGTGGCAGCGAGTCTTGCCTTTTACGTTGACGGCATAGGTGGAACGATCGCGTTCACCGTCGATGCCAACCAAAAGTCCGACATGGAAGGTGGCATCATCGACGGTGCGATATTTGCGTCGGTTCGTCTTGGTGGTAGTGAGATGATGCTGCAGGAGAAGCACAACCTTGTCGAAGATGCACCTCACGCATACTCCGCTGACGACGTGCCGGGCGGAACGTTCAGCCTGTACTTCCGTGTGGACGATGTCGAAGAGGTGCTCGGTCGACTCGACGATGTGGAAGTGGTAAAACCTCTTCAACTCACGTGGTACGGCATGAAAGAGGTATGGGTCCGCGACCCCGACGGATATGTCGTCACAATCGGGTCGCCCGAGGGCGACCCACCGGAGATGAACTAGCCGCGCTTCGCCATGTTTTGCCATTCCTTGACGACGGTCCTTGACTCGTCGAGCGAAACAGCGTCGAGAGGGATTGGTTCGTCGATGGCCACGTCTTTGGTCATCTTTGCAAACTCGACCAAGCCGACCGGTAGGTAGCCGGCTGCGTTCTCGGCGGTATCGATGTGACCGTAGGCGCTGAAGCCGCCGATGCAGTCAAGCTCTTCGCCCGAGGAGAGCTCCTTCTTCGCAATCGCCACGACCTCAGCCACATGTGGCTCATCGACTGTCACCAATGGCTCGTTGTCCAAAAGAAGCTCGGCGATCGTCGTTGGAATCTCGAGGTGAACAAGGTGATACGGACGGAAGAAGAAGTAGTCCGGGCCGTCACCCATCTTGTAGAAGCGCATTGCCTGTTGGTGCAGCTCGTGGTTCGGGTGGCGAGCAACGATGCCAACGCCAGCGCCAAAGTCTCCGCCGAGCGTGAAGTCGACTCGACCTGGTGCTGACAGAATCGCAGGGATATCGACCGCTGCGGTCGCGACCGTTGATTCGATGCCGTGCATGCCCCGCTTGTCGGGGATCAGTCCGGTCGCGTTTGCAACGACCGCCTGCTCAACCTGCATCTTGGTGCCATCTCCAAACGCTGTGGTCATATGCGACGAGGTGGTGTCGCGTGCCGCATAGCCCGCTCCGGTTTCAGGGTTCTGGTGAACGTTGAGGTGACGCTTACAGTTGAGTGAGGCCGTTACCTCAAAGCCCATCCGCTCCACCTCTTGTTGAAGGCGGAACAGAACGCCCGGCTGGTCACCGTCGGCGATCGTGTAGATGACGCCATTGCTGCGGGCACGCTCGTGGAAGAGCCAACCGAGCAAGGCATCGGACTCGGCATTGAAGGAAACAACATGCTTGCCAGCGTCGAGCATGGTGAGGATCGTCTCGGTACCGAAGTCGAGCGCACCGGTTACCTCGACCACGAGGCTGATGGGGAGTTCAGCGATGATGCTCGCGTCTGGGGTGACCGCTGGAACGCCCGCCCGAATCGCGGTGGTCAAGTCATCTGCCGACTCGCTGACGACGATGGATTCTTTGTCGATGCCCATCTGGGTCAGCGCCGAGATTGCTCGGTCGGTGTTGCGGTTGGCGACGATCGCTGGTGCCATTCCCGGAGATTGCGCGATCGCGTGGATGACACCGGTGCCGACATAGCCAGCACCAACCACCGCTATCGGAGTCGTGCCATTCGATTCTTCATGACGCATAAGGCGCTGCCACAGGCCCACTAGGAGGTGCTCCAGTCGTATTTGAATTCGTCTAGTTCTTTTCCATCGGCCTCATCAGGGCGATGGACGATGTTGGCCAAGTTGAGCACCAATCCGCCGTCGGTGCCGCCCATAAACCCAAACCAGGTTCCCGGCTCGATCGTCAGACGACCGTAGTCGTGCTCGGGTCCTAGGTCGAAAGCTTGGAAACTATCGCCGTCGACGACCACGAATCGGACGTGTCCGACCGGTACGACGACGTTGACCGTCATCTCGCTGTGGCGCTTCCATGCACGCACCGAATCGGCGTTAACCCGCGAGAAGTAGGCCTCGCCGAGACCTTTGAAGTCTGCTTCCTCTGAGGTCAGCGCCTTCATCACCTCGCCGCCAGACGTTTCGATCCTGGCTAGTTCGGTGAAGTGGGCGCCCATTAGGACCGAGCCCAGGTGAGGCCTCGGTCGGTAGCGAGACCGGTGTAGTAATCGAGTTGGCCGTCGGTAATTGCTCGAATGCCGTCGGCTCCGTCCTGGTAGAAGCTACGGAACCACTCCGCAGAGATCTTCATGGTTTCGTCGAAGTCGAGAACCGGCGTCCACTGCAGGTAGCTGAGCGCCTTGTCGCAGCTGAGCTTGAGAAGCCCGGCTTCGTGAAAGTGGGCCTGGCTCTCATCGATCGTGAGATCGAGGCCCGGCAGATGTTCCTTCAGGGCAACGACAACGTCGCGAACCGGGTTGACCGCCTCAGCGGGAGGACCGAAGTTGAAGGCCTCGTTGTGAAGCTCGGGTCGAACAGCGAGTTCGGCGCCGAGCTGCAGGTAGCCACTGATCGGTTCCAGCACGTGCTGCCATGGGCGGGTTGCCTGCGGGCGGCGGATGGTTACGTTCTCTCCAACCGACCATGCTCGTGCAACGTCGGGAACAAGTCGGTCAGCCGCCCAATCTCCACCGCCAACGACGTTGCCTGCGCGAGTGACGGCGATACGAACGTTGCGCTCGTCGTCGGGTTGTCCAAAGAACGAACGGGTGTGGCTCGAGATAACGATTTCGGCTGCGGCCTTTGATGCGGAGTATGGGTCGGCTCCGCCGAGACGGTCATCTTCTCGATATCCGTAGTAGGTCTCGACGTTTTCGTAGCACTTGTCGGACGTGATCATGATCGCCGTGCACGTGTTGTCGAGGCGACGCAATCCCTCGAGCACGTTTGCCGAGCCGACCATGTTTGTTGTGTAGGTACCGACCGGGTCGTCGTAGCTTGCCTTGACCAAGGCCTGGGCGGCCATGTGGAACACGAAGTCGGGGGCCTCTTCGACAATGGCGCCAGGAACGGCGTCCTCATCGCGAATGTCGAGCCAGTGGGTCTTCATCGATGATTCGAGGCCAGCGGCGGAGAAGTGTGCAGGATCTGTTGGGATCTTGTCGGAGATACCAACGACCTCGGCGCCCATCTGCTGGAGCCAGATCGTCATC